>DAOWMX010000048.1 GCA_030642885.1 Anaerolineales bacterium
CCGCCCGACTTTTTGTCAAAACTCAAGTATGTAAGCAAGGCGGATATTTCTTCCTGACGTCGATTATCGGACTTGAGATAGCAGAGCGTAAGAGGTGGACTTCGTCGCAGAGGGATGGTGCATACTCCAGAGAAGGAGCTCCCAGGATAATCATCACAGGGATTTCTCGCGGAGTTTATCCTGAGTAAAACCGAAGGGCTCGAAATGACATTAAGTAGCACAGAACTCATCCCAGACCTGTCAATGCGAGGAGCCCGTCAGGGCGGCGCCTGTCCTGAGCGAAGCCGAAGGATCTCAATCTCTGCACAACTAACGATGAGATTTCTTCGCCTGCGGCTCGCAATTACACTAAGAGATGGACTTCGTCGCAGAGGGATGGTGCATCCTCCAGAGAAGGAATTCCCAGGATAATCATCGTAGGGATTTCTCGGTCGCCGTTTCACGGCTCGCTCGAAATGACATTAAGTAGCGCAGAACTCATCCCGGATCTGTCATTGCGAGAAGCCCGTCAGGGCGACGCCTGTCCTGAGCGAAGCCAAAGGATCTCAATCTCTGCACAACTAACGATGAGATTGCTTCGCCTGCGGCTCTCAATGACACTAAGAGATGGACATCGTCGCAGAAGGATAGTGCATCCTCTAGAAAAGGTGTTCCCAGGATAATCATTACAGGGATTTCTCGCGGAGTTTATCCTGAGTAAAACCGAAGGGCTCGAAATGACATCTGGGGTCAGGACTCTTTCCCTACTCGTCATTGCCAAATAAGTAATTCGAATCGGTGGTCGATGTCAATTGATTAGAAAAAGTTACGGCCAGGGAATACTCACGGGGTCGGTGTAGCCGTGTTTCTCTACCACAAATAAAGATCCGGCCGATTTGCCATCACACGTCTGCTCATCGGTGAAAGTATAGGATGGGGTATTCGTATGCACGGCAACGTCGAAGAGGAAACCGTTCTGGCATATCCGCGCCTCGATCATGTAGCCACGATCATCATCCTCGGTCATGTAAACTGCCGTCCATGAGACGGTTACCTTATCGCCGTTGCGTTCAGCCCAAACCTTATCGGGCGGACCGTAAAGCACAGACCAGGGTAACCGGCGGTGCATCACCACTACGCTGAAGATATCGCCTTCCACACTGACCAAGGAGGCAGAAATCCAGCAAGGCCACTCCTGTATGTCGGGCTTGATGAAAAGCCACGAGCCATCGTAGTTACGATTCCAAACCAATGCGTGATAGCCAGTATAGAGATCACCAGCATGAAGATAGGCAGTGCCAGGGCCATAGCGGCAATGTGACTGCTGCAGTACGGTAGCGTCGGGGAAATCGAAGGTCGCCGTCGGGCTGATCGTCGGTGTGGGTGTAATCGTCGGGGTTGACGTCACGGTCGGTGTGGGTGTATTCGTCGGCGTATCCGTTGACGTGGGCGTTAGAGTCGCCGTAGGCGTATCCGTCGGTGTAAGCGTGATCGTAGGAGTCGGCGTTGCTGTTGCGAGAAGAGATGCCAGGGATGTAGAGCTGCACCCGGGAAGAAGAAAACCCACCAGGATGAGTAACAATAGTTTGAGTTCGTACCTTTGTGCAACCATTTGATCTAACCACCAATGGTTGCATTCTAAAGCACACTACAGGCATATCGCAATGAAACGGGAGGGCTAGGTGCGCCCGACCCTTGATCGAGGATTCCGCAAGTCTCAAAGTTAAAAACCATACTGCTTGCTTTGCGATTATCCTTGCTTATGGAATTCTCTCTCGTCTGGGTCGAGAGCGATCCGATAGCTATCTTAAGCGCATCTCCTTTAATAGAGGTTGGATGTTTTGGGTCTATCCGTAGGTGCAACCTGCGCACTCAACAACACTCACATCTCATTTCTTTTCGCTAGAGGATGTATAATTTCACCCTAATTATGGGATCACAAGAGAAAGTTTCAAAAACTGAGTTCTCACTCGAAGACGAATATCCCTACAACCGAACCGGACCGGTGCGCTGGATTATTTCCCACGCGCTGCGCTACCCAATCCTCCCGCTTGGCCTGGTTCTCGCCGCGGCGGGGAATAACCTCGCTTTTGGCTATGTCCAGATTTTCATAGGGCGCACATTCGATCTGATCACCTCGGTTGGCTGGACGCGAGCAGACTTAAAAGTTGCGGCGCTCGCCATCTTGGCCGCAGCCCTTTCCCAGGGTTTCACTGGTTTAATTCGGAACTACGCCGCGGAGTTCATGGCGCAAGCCATCGAACGCGACACCCGGCACGAACTCTACGTCAGCCTGCTGGGAAAGAGCCAAACTTTCCACGGCCGCCAGCGCGTCGGCGACATCATGTCCCGGGCTACGAATGATGTTCGCTCGTTAAACCTGATGTTCAGCCCCGGCATGATGTTGATCACAGACTCAATTATGAATTTGGTTATCCCCATCGTATTGATTGGGCTGATTCGTGTGGAGCTTTTAATCGTTCCGCTCATGTTCACTGTCGCGCTTGTCCTGACGCTGCTCGATTACAATCGCCGCCTCAGCCCGGTCAGCCGCGACATTCGCGACCAGTTCGGAACAATGAACGCCGGCTTAGCCGAGGCGATCGCCGGGATCGAGGTTGTCAAGGCGAACGTCCAAGAACACTACGAATGGGACAAATTCACCCATAACGCCCGCCGATTTCGAGATCTTTTTGTCCAGCGCGGTGAAATCCAGGCACGATACTGGCCCATGTTGGCTTTCGCCGTATTTTGGTCCCTTGGCTTCTTCCATGCGCTTACCATCTGGCATGCGGGTCGCATCTCCCTTGGCGAGGTGGTCGCCTTCGTAGGACTCATGGGCGGGCTTCGCTTCCCGACCTTTATCTCCCTTTTCTCGTTCGACCTGGTGCAGCTCGGGATCGCCGGCGCACGCCGCATTCTCAAATTAATAAACACTGAAACCGAATTGGACGAGAATGTTGGCGGCGTCGCTCAACCAATCCGGGGTGAGGTTTCATTTGATAAGGTCAGCTTCGGTTACAACGGGAAGCTGGTGCTAAAAGATATCTCCTTCACGGCTAAACCCGGCGAGACGATCGCCATTGTCGGCCAGACCGGCTCTGGCAAGACCACCCTCACGCACCTTATCAACCGTATCTATGATGTGAATGAAGGGACAGTGCTTGTCGATGGGATCGATGTGCGAGATTGGAGCATGGAATCGTTACGCTCCCAGATTTCCACCATTGAACAGGATGTCTTCCTTTTCTCAACTAAACTCTCCGAAAATATCTCCTTCGGTCGCGATGACGCCACCAAAGAAATGATTGAGACGGCCGCCCGTGAAGCCCAGGCAGACGAGTTCATTCGCAGCTTCACGGACGGCTACGATACCGAAATCGGAGAGCGCGGCGTGACCCTCTCCGGCGGTCAACGGCAGCGCATCGCCATCGCCCGCGCCTTCCTCACCGACCCGCGCATCCTCATCCTGGACGATAGCACAAGCGCCATCGACAGCGAAACAGAGGATCAGATCCAGCGCGCCATGCGCAGGATCAGCGAGAAAAGGACAACTTTTCTCATCACACATCGCCTCAGCCAGATCCGCTGGGCAGATCGAATACTCGTGCTCCGTGGAGGAGAGATTATCGATCAAGGGACGCACACAGAACTATTGGCCCGCTCTGCGGACTACCAGCGCATCTTCGCTCGCGTTCGGTCATCCGCTGATGACGGCTCATCCACCGACTCACCAACGGACACAACCCCTAAGGCGGGAGAGTAACGAGATATGGGGTTCATTCTCGACGGACTCGACACCGAATCTTACGACCGTGAGTACAGCGATCGCGACCTGCTGCTGCGGATCATTTCCTATTTCCGTCCACACGGCCGCAAGATGGCATTGGTCGCTCTCATGCTCACACTGAACTCAGTGGCCGGAAGCGCCAGACCGATTGTTATCGCCAAAGCGATTGATCAGATCGCCGAAACACCCACCCAATACCTTATGGCACTCGCCGCAAGCGTGCTCCTGCTATTCGGTGTGGCCGCCTGGGTCACCAATTTCATCCGCCAGTGGTTCTCGGCTAGAGTGGTTGGGGATGTAGTCCTCCAACTTCGCGCTGATTCCCTGGACGCCACCATCCGCCATGATATGCCCTTCTTCGATCTGCACCCAACAGGCAAGATCGTAAGCCGCGTAACCTCTGATACACAGGATTTCTCAGACGTTGTGGGATTGGTCATCAACTTGATCAGCCAAATATTGATGATCATCATTCTGATCATCTGGCTTTTCAATATTAACGTCGGACTCACCCTCCTTCTGCTGGGAATGTCCCCCATCGCAGCCGTTATTGCCTTGAGCTTCAGGCGAGTCGCCCGTCGTGTGACCCAGCGTGCACGTCGGGTAACGGCGAAGATTAATGCCCAGATCCAGGAGTCAATCAGTGGAATCATCGTTGCTAAGAGCTTCCGTAAAGAACAGACGATCTTTGAGACCTTTGAACGCAATAACCGCCAGGCCTATCAAGTGGGCGTGCGCCGCGGGCTGACTTTAAACACCATTTTCCCCATCATGGGGTTTGCGAATGGCCTGGCAACAGCAATGCTGGTCTTCGCCGCAGGGCTGCGTGTTCAAACTGGCGCTATCTCCCCCGGCGAGTGGTACCTCTTCATGCAGGCTGTAGGTTTCTTCTGGTACCCGCTCATGGGGATCGCATCTTTCTGGAGCCAGTTCCAAGATGGCCTATCCGCCGCCGAACGAGTGTTCGCTCTGATCGATGCCCAACCAGATGTCGAGCAAATAGCAAACGAACCAGTTGATGAACTCGAGGGCCGCATCGAATTCAGGAATTTGCGCTTCAGCTACTCGGAAAAAGAGGTCGTCCTTCCAGACTTTTCATTAATGATCCATCCCGGCAAGACGCTCGCTCTTGTCGGTCACACGGGCGCAGGGAAGAGCAGCATCGCTAAATTGATCACTCGCTTCTACGAATTCCAGGAGGGTGAGCTGCTTATTGACGGTCGCGATATCCGCCGTTTGGATCTAGATATGGTTCGACGGAATTTGGGGTTGGTCCCGCAGGACCCCTTCCTTTTCTCGGCTACTGTTGCCGAGAACATTCGCTACGGCCGGCCCGAGGCGACGGAGAAAGATGTGCGCAAAGCTGCCGAGCATATCAGCGGCGGCGAATGGCTCGCCGATTTACCTAACGGGCTGGAAACCAACGCCGGTGAGCGCGGCGCAAATCTATCGATGGGTCAACGTCAGCTCGTCGCCCTAGCGCGAGTATTGCTGAAGGATCCGGCGATCCTCATCCTCGATGAAGCCACAGCCAGTGTCGATCCTTTTACGGAAGCGCAGATCCAGAGTGCGCTGCAGCAAGTGATGCACGGGCGTACTTCCGTGGTCATCGCCCACCGCCTGTGGACCGTGCAGAATGCCGACCGAATTATCATCATCGATAGGGGCAGGGTCATTGGGGATGGAACGCATAGCTCATTGATGGCAGAAGGTGGGCATTATGCCGATCTATACAATACTTACTTCCGCCACCAATCGTTGGAATACATCGAGAGCATGGGGAATTAGCTGCGAAAGCCGTGCTTCTTGACCCCTTTCGATCCAACAATTCGCAGCAGTGAAAGCCCATTCTTATGGGTGCGAAGTGAACCCCCAAAGGTCTAAGAGAACCCTCGCTTCAACTATCGATTGCCCAACGGTCTAATCTCGACTACCCCTGGCTGATCCAATTCGCCCCTAACATCAATCTCCGCCGCGCCGAAAGCGCGGATCACCTCGGCGTTAGTGAGCAAATGCTGGGTGATTTTCGAGGTGCGAAATTCCGAATCCCCTTCAGCGAAGGCTAACGGGAGCAGGAGCTGATCCGCAAGATATGTGTCTACAACCCCTTCTCCGTGCAGAAACACAAGAAGCGCGTCAACGGCTTCATCGGCGACTCGCTCAGCCGGTTTGCCACGCGCGCCGAGACCGAAATAGCAGGCCTGACCAGACTCAAACTCGGCTTGAAGCAGGAGAAGTGTCCCCTTGCCAGGAGAGGGCAAGGTTTGGACATCGATCTCCACCGGGCAGCCTAGATCAGCCAGCCTTTTCACGGCTCGTTTCCGCTGCCGGTGGGCGATACTCTCCGGCAGATTGGAGACTGAAGAGAGGCCTCGAATCCGCTGAAGATCCCCCCGCTGCAAGCGCCTTAGCGGTGCAATCCTCTTCTTCAACGGTTGAATGAGCGCCCTGATTCGCCCCCCACCCTGCGGATAGAAACCCGCTATCTCCAACACCAGGTCTGCCCGGAAACCCTGCAATTCCATCGCCGGAAGCCAGTTCCCTTCTAAATAATGGAAACACGGGCTCCAGGGCACATGAGTCCCACCCATGATTTCGATTTCCGATGGAGAATCAGCAGCGCTTAGCGGCAGGAAGACTGTCTGAAGCACAAGCGAAGTGGAGCCGGCGGTGGGAATCTCGAAGCGATAGGATCCGGAGCGAATCGAAGATGGCTGGAATTCAATTTCCCGAGATCCCAAACACGCGCCTTCTATCTGCGCCTGCCCCACGGAAGCCGCAGCATTCACAGAGGCCAGGTGCTGAGGCCGTAATCCTGGCTTCGATCTGCGCGCGCGAATATTATCGATTCGGAAATCCCTGTCCGTCATGAGCGCGAGCGTCAACGCGCTGCGCAGGATCTGCCCCCCGCCTTCACCTTTTGCTCCATCGATCTCGATCATCGCTGTTTTCACCCGCTTTTTAATCAACCTCATTTTCGCATGTTTTTGGCCTCTACCCCAAATACAGCGGGTAAAAAAGAGAGTCTTCGTCGCGGCGTTCATCCTGAGCCTGTCGAAGGACTCCTCAGAATGACATTGGCCAGAAACCTGTCCTTCCAAGCGAAGCAATCTCCACCTTTGGATTTGTCAGAATTTGTTCCTCCCACCCGCAATCGCCGCATTCGCTTCAGAATTGTATAATCCACCTTCTTTCAACTGGAGGAACCTGGGTGCCTAACGCCCTGTTGTATCTCATCACCGTACTCATCTGGGGCTCGACCTGGTTGGCAATTAAATTCCAACTGGGCATCGTGCCGCCTGCACTCTCGATCGTATACCGCTTCACGATTGCGGCCGGGATCCTCTGGCTCTATACAACCTTCCGCCGCTTACCTATGCGCTTCTCGCGCCGGCAGCATGCGTTCATGGCCTTGCAGGGCTTCTTCCTCTTCTCGCTAAACTACATTCTCATTTACCTCGCGGAGGGAACTCTGACCAGCGGTTTGGTCGCAATCGTCTTCTCCGGCATCGTTATCACCAACGTCATCTTCAGCGCGATCATTTTAAAGGACCCCATCCGATTTCGGGTCATCCTTGGCGGTGTTATTGGGCTGTTAGGCCTCGTTTTCGTTTTTTGGCCTGAATTGAGATCCTTTGATCTATCCAGCGGCAGAGCGTTGGGTTTAACCTTCGCAATTTGCGCTACGCTTTCTGCTTCTCTAGGAAATATCGTGGCGGCTCGCAATCAACGCAGCGGGCTGCCAGTACTGCAATCGAATACACTTGGCATGACCTATGGAACAATCTTCACGCTCCTCCTGGTGCTTTTCCAGGGCACCGAGCTGACCTTTGACCCCTCTGCATCCTACATCATCTCACTGGCCTATCTTGCGCTTTTCGGCTCAGTGATCGCTTTCGGCACCTACCTCACCTTATTAGGCCGCATCGGACCGGGCAGGGCGGCGTATGTTACCATCCTCTATCAGATCGTTGCTCTGGCCCTATCCACAATATTTGAGGATTTAATCTGGAACCTTCAAGCAGTATTTGGAGTAGTACTTATACTTGCTGGTAATGTGATTGCTATTTCCAAGACTTCGATCGGGACCAAATAAGGCTAACGATTAGCATGCCCCACCACCGGTCTGATATGGCCCACTCCAGCTAATAAAGAGGCAAGGAGATTCAACTTGAACGACAAGATCCTTCAACTCTACCCCGCTCCCAGCCGCGAAGTACCATTGCGAGGCCTTTACCTTGAACACGACCTGCGCGCACATGCGGAAGCACTCGACCACGTATTCGTATGCGCCAATTTCATTAGCAGTCTTGATGGCCGCATCGCCGTTCCGGATTCATCCGGTAAGGGTGTTACCTTAGCCGAGGCAATCACGAATCCGCGCGATTGGCGTCTCTTTCAAGAGCTGGCTGTGCAGGCAGACATCCTGATCACGTCAGGGCATTACCTGCGCGAATACGCCTTGGGCGTCAAACAGGAAATCCTGCAGATCCATGACGATCCACAATTCGAGGACTTACGGGACTGGCGCCTCAAGCGAGGTCTTTCATCTCAACCCGATCTAGCCGTGATCAGCGGCCGGCTGGATTTCGACGTTCCCCCCGCTCTGCTGGGGGACGACCGTTCGCTGTTGATTTTCACAACGAAATCAGCCGATCCGAACCAGATCCAACGTCTTAAAGACCAGGGTGCAAAAATCCTTTTCGCCGGCGAGGAGAGTGTAGATGGGCAGGAGCTATGTGCCCATCTAACCGAGCTCGGCTGCCGGACGGCATACTCGGGCGCAGGCCCGAAGGTGCTGCACCTTCTCGCATCAAGCGGCGTCCTGGACCGGCTTTATTTGACCTCTGCGAACCGCCTTCTGGGAGGCGAGCCGTACGCGAGCATCCTCGAGGGACCACTGCTCGACCCGCCAACAGACCTGCAGCTCAATACGCTATATTTCGATCCAAACGGCATTGAAGGTTTGGGTCAGCTATTCGCCTCTTACGATCGAGTTGAATAACCTTCATAATCAGGCTTAATCAAGAAAGTAAACGGGATAAGACTGGTGTTCGTTAGGATTAAAGATACCTACAACGAATTTCCACGCACATTCTGGACACTCGTCGGGGCGTCGTTCATCGACCGCCTTGGCGGGACGATGATCTTCCCCTTCTTCGCCCTGTATGTCACCCAGAAATTCAACGTCGGCATGACCCAGGCTGGTGTGCTGCTGGCGATCTTCTCAGTCGCCGGCCTTGTTGGGAGCATGATCGGGGGTGCGCTTACCGATAAATTTGGCCGCCGCGGAATGGTCCTCTTCGGCCTGGTCTTCAGCGCGTTGAGCAGTGTTTCGATGGGATTGGTAAACGAGCTCTCGCATTTCTACCTGCTCGCCATCGTCGTCGGTTCTCTCTCGAACATTGCTGGTCCAGCGCATCAGGCCATGGTCGCCGACCTACTCCCCGAGGAGAAGCGCACCGAAGGATTTGGCATCCTGCGCGTTGCGGCGAACTTAGCCTGGATTTTCGGTCCGATGATCGGTGGCCTAATCGCGGGCAGATCCTATCTGATGCTCTTCATCCTCGACGCCATCACCAGCCTGATCGTAGCATTCATCGTCTTCCGCGCGATCCCTGAGACCAAACCTCAAGAACCTGAGACAGAACAAAAGAAAACCCTTGCGCAGACTTTCGCCGGATACCGAGTCGTTCTCGCCGATCGACTGTACCTGGTTTACCTGCTGGTCTCGATGTTCATGCTGATCGCCTACCAGCAGATGTACCACACCCTATCGGTCTATCTACGTGATTCACATGGTATTCCCGAGAGCGGTTACGGGGCTCTCTTAAGCATCGATGCCGCCCTGGTTGTACTGCTTCAGTTCTGGGTCACTCGTCGTGTACGGGACCGTCCACCGATGGTTATGATGGCCTTAGGAACCGCGCTGTATATGGTCGGACTGACGATGTTCGGCTTCGTCTCTGCGTACTGGCTTTTCATCGTCGCCATCCTGCTGCTCACCTTCGGAGAGATGGTCGTCATGCCCATAAGCCAGGCTCTAGCGGCGCGTTTTGCCCCAGAGGATATGCGCGGCCGCTACATGGCTTTCTACTCTCTCGCCTGGGCACAGTCCCTTCAACCATTGGACCGTGGGCCGCTGGTCTGATCCTGGACAATTACAATCCGGACTGGGTTTGGTATGCGGCTGGAATCGTTTGTGCGATCGCTGTGATCGGCTTTCTCTCACTCCATATGAGCGCACAGAAACGCTTCGCTGCGGTTCCTGCAGAAGAAGCTCAGCGGGTTTGATCGCATCAGATTGAAAGACATGGCAAGTTCACTCCCGGAGATAGTTCAAGTTAACACTAGCGTCGCAAAGACGTAGGTTAAGGGTCGGATAAAAAAGTGCGTTTTTCTGTTAAGATAATTGCGCGAGCCGCCTCCCCGAAACCTACATGGTTGCGGGATCTCCCAGGCGGCTTGCGCTATTAAACATCGATATCTCCCTTACATTGCACTCCCTTGTATTATGAGAACATCTATGAGCAAGGTGTATGACTAAATCCCCCGCGTAGTTCCCCCAACGATGGGATTTTCACAGGCCTGCCGATGTGAGATCATCACTCCATGGATAATAACCCCGCTCACAACCGCTTCTTCATCTACCCGCAGGTTCATAAGAGAGATGAGATCCAAACGGTGATTGCCAGCATGGAGGCATTCCGTCAGTCACTGGGCGAGGTAGATCGAGATCTCGTCGGCAATCTGATCTCCTATGTTGAGGCGCACAGTTCACAATCCCATCTCCTGCCCCATCTCACCCCGTTTGAGTTCGTGCTGCTCGCCATATTGATCGAGCAGCAGCGGGAACTCGCAAGTCAAAAGAAAGCGCCCCATGAGTCTGCACACGATTTTATCCATCCACCCTTCCCATAAGTTCTCGTCCTTCATTGGAGTCTGCGAC
>DAOWMX010000142.1 GCA_030642885.1 Anaerolineales bacterium
GAGATCGGCGATGTGGATGTAATCTCGGATGCAAGTGCCGTCTGGTGTGAGGTAGTCATTGCCAAAGATTTTAATTTCAGACCGCTGGCCAAGGGCGACTTGCAGGACAAGTGGGATGAGATGGCTTTCGGGTTGATGCGCCTCACCACGATCGGGAAGAGCGCCGGCGGCGTTGAAGTAGCGCAGCGCGGCATAGTGCAAGCCGTGTATCTGGCGATACCACTCGAGAATCTGCTCGATCATCAGTTTGGTTTGACCATATACATTTGATGGACCAAGGGGCGACTCTTCCGAAAGGGGTTGGTCGCTAGAGGCATACACAGCTGCGGTAGAGGAGAGTACGAAACGCTTCACATTGGCGCGGATACAGGCCTCGATCAAGCCCACAGAGAGCACCAGATTGTTATGGAAATATTTTCCAGGGTTATCCATGCTCTCGCCGGCTTCGATGAATGCGGCGAAATGCATAACCGCGTCGTATTGTTCCGCGTTTAGTGCAGCATCAAGTGCGGCACGGTCGCCGAGGTCGGCTTGGATAAACCGGGCCTCATGCGGGATGGCTTCACGATGTCCAGTGACCAGGGAGTCGAAAACAGTCACCGAATGTCCAGCCTGTATTAAAGTTGTGGTGGTAGCGGACCCAATATATCCCGCGCCACCTGTTAAGAAGATATTCATCTCTTTATCTCCAGTGAAGCTAAGAATGGGGTTGCATCGAAGAGAGAAGACCCGAATACATTGTTCTCGGTATCTTGAAAAAATCAACCATCAAGAATTTCCAACTGAGCCATCAAGGCGTCAAGGTGTTTCGTTCCAATCTCCTTAAACTCGACACTAACCTCCTCGTCATCGTGGTCGATCCGCGTAGACATGACGATACCCTCGCCGAAGACTTTGTGCCGAACACGCATTCCCGATTTATATTGAGGCTCGAGTGGGATTTTTGAGGACAGATCCCAGGTGGTCTTCTTTTTATAGGAAGTCTGTTCCCAGTTCTGGGAGCCAAGGAGATCGCCATCCAGGAGATCTGGTGGAATGTTGTGCAAGAAGCGTGAAGGTTCGCTCAATGTGGAAGGGCCAGCGATACGTCGGCGAAATGTGCGCAGGAGATACAAGCGATCTTTTGTGCGTGTGACACCAACATAAAGCAGGCGCCTTTCCTCTGCCATGGCTTCCGGGTCATCGAAGGAGCGTTGGTGAGGTAGGACACCATCGTTCAGTCCAATTATGATCACTACTGGGAACTCCAACCCCTTTGCGGCGTGAAGGGTTAGCAGGGTAGGCGCGTTTTGTTCCTCAGACAAGGTGTCCTGGTCAGAGATGAGGGCGATGCTTTCGAGGAAAGATGCCAGGTCGATGTCTTCAAATTCATAGGCCACCCGCCGCAGTTCCTGAATGTTCTCCCAACGGGCTTCACCTTCTTCTGTTCCATCATCGATGTATGCCCGATAGTTGGTCTCTTCGAGGATGAGGTCGATGAGAGAGACCAGGCCGCTATTCTCTTTCATCTCGATCCAACGAAGCCAGGAATCAGCGAAGCTGATCAGCGCGCGTCGGGCACGCGGGTTGAAAATATCCATCAAGGCAGGATCTTTATCGCGGGCAAGAGTGAATAGGATCTCCGCCGGATCGACATCGCGCTTCCGGGAACTCTCGAGCAAGAGCTCGACGGTTTTTGCGCCGATGCCGCGCGGAGGTGTGTTTAGCGCCCGCAGCAGGCTGACGCGATCGACGGGGTTGTGAATCAGGCGTAAGTATGCGATCAGATCCTTGATCTCTCGACGACCGTAGAATCGCTGTGCGCCAACGATGCGGTAGGATAGGCCGGCTCGCAGGAAAGCTTCCTCTAGGGCTCGGGATTGAGCGTTAGTGCGGTACATCACGGCGCAATCTGCAGGGTCAGCCTCGCCGGCAAAGGTCAGGGTTGAGATGATCTCCACTGTAAAATCGGCCTCATCATTTTCGTTATAGGATTCGTGAAGGGAGACGGGGGTCCCGGAACCCCGATCTGTAAACAGCAGCTTCCGTTGACGCCCAGGATTGGCGTCAATCACCGCGGTGGCAACATCCAAAATGGTTTGAGTGGATCGATAGTTTTGCTCGAGGAGGATCGTGCGCGCTTGAGGGTAGTCCTCTTGAAAGCGGTGCACATTGCGGTAATCGGCTCCTCGCCAGCGGTAGATCGACTGGTCAGGATCGCCGACGACGAACAGATCGGGACTTTCCCCAGCCAATAGACGCAGCAACGAATATTGCGCGGTATTGGTATCCTGAAACTCATCAACGAGCAGGTGTTGGAAACGGCACTGGTAGGCGCTTCGTAGATCATCGTGATCTCGCAGCAGGCGATAAACCCAGAAAAGCAGGTCATCGAAATCTAGAGCGTTATTCGCCAGCAAAGCCTTTTGGTAGCGCTCATACACCTGGCGCACGACTTCATTTGCGTACGTGTCGGTGTTGTAGTCTTCCAACTCGATCAGTTCATTTTTCGCTTTTGAGATTGCATTAAGGATGCGCCCCGGCCGGGTCTGTTTGGGATCAAGCCGCAAATCCTTAATTGCCTCTCGGACCAAGGACTGTTGATCGGAGTCATCATAGATCACATAGTCGCGCGTTAGCGGCAGATGATCGGCTTCCTGGCGGATAATGCGTGCACAAAGCGCGTGGAAGGTGCCCAGATTTGGCAATCCGTCCCCGGCTTTCGTGTCATGTGCAAGCAGATCCTGCACCCGTTTGCTCATCTCTTTTGCGGCCTTGTTCGTGAAGGTGACGGCGACGATCGATCGCGGCATTACCCCCATTGTAGTGATGAGCTGGGCTATGCGGTGGGTTAGGACGCGCGTCTTCCCGGAACCTGGTCCGGCAAGCACTAGAACCGGCCCTGGTGGAGCGGTGACCGCTTTGATCTGGGATGAGTTTAAATTAGCTAAAAGGTCCATTGTTATATTTGACCTTTATCGTTGCATGGTCGGCTGAGTGCACGTAGTGATGTCATTCAAGTTTATAGGGGCCGATGTCGAGCGTGTCAGAGCTGTCGAGAAGACCGGTGAGAGACGCATCAGGGAGATGCATAACCCGACTGTCCGCAAAGTAGGGGAAATCAAAATGAACATCGTCCCCCGCGGATTTTCCGGGAATGGGCATGAGCCGTGCTGTAAGTGGTTTTGAGTGGCGCAGGCCGATTGCGCCGAGGTCGAGTAGAAGTCCGGTTAATGCTTCTACGCTCGCATCTCCTGGAAGTGGGATTGTATCCAGACCGGTTCCGCAAAGAGTGGAGTAGAGCAATAAATCGGAGATCGTAAGGATACCTTCACTGGCGCGCGCAGCCAGGACGGTATCCTCAAGAACAGGAAGGAAGAGTCCGCAAAAGCCCGCGCGTTTGAATCGGGCGTTGTCAAGGCAGTCAGTCAGGAAGGCTGCCGCCGCTGCGCTGCCAGATTGGCCGAAAGAGGAGGCGCCGATTGCCTCGAGCGCCGTGCCGATCGAGCGTTGTGTTTCAGGATATGGGGCGAAGGAGAAATCGACTCCAAGGAAGCGAAAATCATGATCGCTGGCGATGGTATCGGTGACTCGGACGATGTTTGCTGCATGGGCCTCGATTGCCGCAACCAGTTGTTTCTTCGACGATTGGGGCGAAGATGCGTCTTTGACAACGCTGACCGCGAGATCGGCCGATTCGGTCGCGATCGCAAGCGAGGGAGGTCCGCCGCGGTGGTACGCTGCGGGGAAGAATGGGACGCCTGAGGGCACATTGACCAGCGCGGCGAAGCGTAAGTTACCAAAACCGTCGTCGCCTAGGGTCGATATCTCCTGGATGGCTCGAGCACACGCCCGCGCCGCGGTGAGCGACAGCCCGACTGTTGGATCCGCATAGAGCCCCGAGGAGAAGACCGTGTCCGTTGCCGCCAACACTTTTGGCAGAATACGAAAACCATCCGCCTCATCAGGCAGGGCGGGCCCTATTGCCGCATAGTCAATTCCCTGAATGAATATTTCAGCTTCAAGCCGGCGAGCCAGGTCTGGTCGCTCGGCGGGTGTGACCGGGGTTGCCATTTCTGAAGGCGGCGGCGTGGCAATACGCAGTGTCTGGACATCAAAGTCCGCATCCTGAAGCGCCGATCGACAATCCTTCAGACATTGGGCTGTTTTGGCGATGAACTCGCTATCGATTGGCCAGCCTGGATCGATGAAGCCGGTGAGCGCACGAATTCTCATTCTTCTCCTCGCATTCGGGCAATTTCGAATAGGATGACTGCAGCGGCGACGGAGGCGTTCAATGACTCGGTCGAATCGTGCATGGGAATGTGCGTGCTGCCTTTAGCAATGGAGCGAAGCTCGTCGCCGGGGCCGTGGGCTTCGCTCCCGATCACGATCGCGCAAGGCTTGCCCCAATCCACATCGTAGTATGGAGGCCCCAGGCCAACTTCGGCGACCCAAACATCCATTCCGTGGAGGTGTTTCTCGATCTCAGAAGTTTGCTCCTGGATAATGGGGATGTGGAAATGTGCACCCATGGCGCCGCGTACAACTTTGGGGTTAAAAGGATCGACTGTGCCCGGGTTGAGGAACACGGCTTCAACACCCACTGCTTGAGCAGTGCGCAAGATCGTTCCGAGATTGCCTGGATCGGAAATTCGATCCGCGACAAGTGCAAGGCTCAGATTGTCAGGGGGTATAGTAGATGGAATGGGAAGAACCGCAAGAAGCCCTTGTGGAGATTCGGTGTCGGAACAAGCCTTCATAACCCGCTCAGAGACTTCTTCAGCCTCTGCTCCTAGATTAATCAACTCCTCTATTAAACGCGGGTCACCCTGCTTGATTGCGTCTGTGTATAAAACGAGTTTAGCGGGTGAGCGGTAGGAAACAGCCTCGTTTGCTAGTCGAGCACCCTCGATGATAAAGAGGCCTTCACGCTTGCGCGCTTGCCGCTTGCGTTGCAGCGTTCGCACTCGCTGCACGCGTGGATTGGATGTTGATGTAATCATTGCGCCTCGCCGTTCGTCGGCCAGCGCCGCCTACATTCCGTGACGAAGATATCAACGCTGGGTTTATCAAACAACGTGAGATCTATCGTCTTCAATGAACTGTTGGGATTTCTAGAATAGAAATCAATGATGGAGTCAATGATCAGCCGGGCGGCGCGCTCCTTCGGGAAGCGGAAGATTCCAGTTGAGATAGCTGGAAGAGCAAGACTGGCGAGGTTGTAGTCGGAGGCGAGACTTAGAACTCCGGTTACTGTATTCAGAAGCTTCTCGTCCTCCTCCCCTTCTCCCCAGATGGGGCCAACGGCGTGGATGACGTAACGGCAGGGAAGGCTTCCGCCGGATGTAATTGCGGGCTGTTCATGAGTTACCGGTCCGTATTGGCGGATCCATTCATCGCTCTCAACCTGAATTTCCGGTCCGCCACGTCTGGCTATCGCCCCGGCAACACCGCCGCCGTGCCTGAGTTGAGCATTGGCGGCATTGACGACGGCATCCACCTGTGCTTCAGTGATGTCGCCGTGAATTATGCGGAGTTTTCGCCCTTGGGGTAACGTCCGCTGCAAGACCAGCGTTGTCATACAACACTCCAGGTAGCCCTTTATTGCTCCCCTCCGTTTGATTGTATCACCGCGGTCAGTCACTGCCACCGGGCACGGAGGGCATAAGGAAAACTATTGTGGGCTGCAACTTCCAGGGTTTTTCTCTAAGTTGTGACGGTGATCCCGCGGATTTAAGCCGCCCCACTCCGCCCAAAGTTGAACCTCCGGGCTCAACGCTTAGCAAACCTCTATTTTGGAGGTAAACAAAAAGAGACGCTGATGCGTCCCTTTTATGAATGAAATTAAAGTTATTCGCTACCCTTTGCTTGCGATCTTCACGACCTCGCTGAAAGCCTTTGGATCACGAACTGCAAGATCGGCGAGGATCTTCCGGTTCAAACCAATCTCAGATTGCTTCAGATCGTAGATCAAGCGGCTGTAGGTAGTTCCGTTGAGACGCGCGGCGGCGTTGATACGCGTAATCCAAAGACGACGAAGATCGCGTTTACGGGTGCGGCGATCTCGATATGAATACCACAGGCTCTTAAGC
>DAOWMX010000166.1 GCA_030642885.1 Anaerolineales bacterium
AAGACGACGTCATTTACAGTATCGCCGCTTCTTCCAGAAGCAGCATCGGCCACACCGGAATTAATCCCGAGAACGATGAGATTGAATACGATGGCTGTCACCACAAAGATCGTGTCTGTACGACTACTCTGGTTCAGTTCGCTAACGATATGGTCATGCACTTGATTTAACACAGCTGCCTCCTTTAATAAAAAGGTCACCTGAAGCGATCGTCTGAAGTCTTCCCCCCGACCTCCCCCCTGGCTTTTTCCAGCCAGCCTATGCGGGCGTCCGGTCGATGGTCAAACTCGGGTACGTACGGCTTTAGATCGAGAAGCGGTGTGCCGTCCAGAACATCCAAGTCATCAACATGGAGAACGCCGCCTTCAACACGAATCAGTTTGACAATAGATAGGCCAATTGGATTAGGACGCGTTGGCGCTCGAGTCGCAAACACCCCGCGCGGGGATGTATCGAGAAAAGGGGTCACGGTGAGAGATTGTTCTCGAGCAGCGTGCATATGGTAGAGCAGGATGATATGCGAAAAACCATCCAAATCCTTTAAGCCGTCCTGATATTCGGGAAAAATCTCGACCCTGCCCTGAGCGCTGGCTTTACTGGCAGGTTGGATGGGCATGGCTTCCAAATCCTTGAAAGGACTGCAAATAAGCCCTATCGCCTGGTATGTGATATCCATTTGTGAGTCCTGAGAATCGTCGTTGTCATCGATATGCCCCTTTATCCTAACAGAGGAATGTTAAAAACCAACCCGAATTGACCCGTTAACTATTATCAGTTTTAAGCTGCCCTTTATAACTGTTAAGCGGAGACAACTCCAGTGAGTGGGCATGCTGCCGCTGCAGTTCATGGACGTCAAAACTGACAGAGCTTGAATTGTGTCCCACAAACCATAATCTCCCCCAGTTCTCCATTCTCTATTCATGCTCAGTTCACAATCCTCACGCAGAATCAATGCGAAATCTAATTCACTAATAAGGAGAAAGAACATGAAAAGGAATACATGGATTGGAATAGGGGCAACAGTGCTTTTGATCGCGGCGTTGGTGGTCGTCGGTGTGATCTTCTACAACATCGGCATCTCCCGTGGAGTGGCTACCGCTGCCGACCTGGAAGGGTTTGTCCTTGCGGGTGGTCCCCTATCCCACAAAGTCTACATGGAAGGCAGCGTAGAGGGCTTCCCTGTCCCTGTGCATCGCTTCCCATCCTTCTTTATGGGTCTTCTGGGATTCTTGGTGTTATTCTTCCTGCTGCGCGCCCTCGCCAGGTTTGTATTCTTCCCGCTATTTGGCTTCGGTGCAATGCGAATGGGTCCTCACCATCCTGGTTGGCGGCCGATGGGAAGGTACGCCTGTGGGGATTGGGATGAGATGGATACCCCAGAGTTTGTCCAAAAGTGGCACTCACAGATGCACGACACCGAAGAAAACAACGAGTCTGACACACCCAAAGCCTGACCCTCGTCTCCAGCAGCCCGGGCGGTTTCTCGAAACCACCCGGGTTTGCGCTTTTCTAATGAGATGAGCCGACTCACTTACCAGTTGATGTAGAATAGGTGCATCCGCATCGATTCCCGCATCTGGAGGTCCCCTGTTTGAAGAAGATCTTAGTGGTTGATGACGAGCCGAAGATCATCCAGCTTACACAGGATTACCTGGAGAACGCTGGTTTTTCGGTCATAAGCTCTGGCGACGGAGAACACGCCCTAGCTGTAATCCAAGTCGAGAAGCCTGACCTTGTTGTGTTAGACCTCGGGCTTCCTGGCATGGATGGTTTGGATGTATGTCGATCTATCCGCAAGACATCGAACCTCCCGATCATCATGCTTACCGCACGCGATGAGGAAACTGACAAACTCGTCGGGCTGGAGCTCGGCGCCGACGATTACATCACCAAACCCTTCAGCCCCAAGGAGCTCGTCGCCAGGGTGCGGTCCGTTCTACGAAGGTCAGAGCTGGTCCAGGAAGGACGAGAAGTTATCCATGTGGGGGATGTCACGCTGGATATACCGCGTATGCGGGTCACCGTTGGTGGTGAGGAGATCGAACTCACCGCGACGGAGTTTCAGCTTTTACAGGCCCTCGCCGGTCAACCAGGGCGAATCTTCACCCGCTCCCAACTTCTCGATGCCGTCCATGGTGTTGCCATCGAATCTTACGAGCGGGCAATCGACGCTCATATTAAGAACATTCGTCGTAAGCTCGAACCTGTCCCTCATGAGCCGCGATACATCCAAACAGTTTACGGTGTGGGGTACCGATTTAGCGATGAAGCATAGCAACCACTCCACGCATCGTTTCTGGGATAAGGCGCACGAGCGCCGTTCCAAACGCCCACCACCACACTGGTGGCCCGAGGACGAATCCTGGCCGCCGGATCCACCGCTCTGGCGGAAAAACCGCCATAAATTGTTCCCACGCCTTGCCTTTGGAGCGCTCCTCACTTTAGTGATCGCTACGGTGACTTGCTCGGGAGGCGTTTATTTACTCACGAAAGTCTCGCCAGGGATTGACCTACACAAAACGGGCGCTCTGCCCATATTCATCGGCGTGGGCATTCTTGTCACCGCCGTAGTCTTTCAAATGGGTCGAACAATCCGCCGCGTAGTTTCCCCCATTGATGATCTACTGGAAGCCTCCGATAGCGTTGCAGACGGCGACTATTCAGTGAGAGTACCGGAGCGTGGATCCCCTGAGATGGTTGCCCTCGTGGCATCCTTCAACGCTATGGTCCGCCAACTTGAGGTGCAAGCAGATCAGCGCAATGAGCTTATGGCTGATCTCACCCATGAGCTGCGAACACCCATAACTGTCATCCAGGGAAACATAGAAGGCATTATTGACGGCGTATACAAACGAGATGACGCTCATTTGAAAGCGCTGCTCGAGGAGACAAGACAGCTTTCCAGTTTGATCGAAGATTTACGTACACTTGGATTGGCTGATAGCGGAGCACTCCACCTGCATAGAGAAGCCACTGATATGGCATTGCTAACCAGCGAGACGCTTGCCGCTTATCGCCCCCAAATTGAGGTGGCAGGGATTACCCTTAACCTGACTTCCGCGGATGGTATTTCCCCCATCAACGTCGATCCGTTGCGATTTCGAGAGGTGCTGACCAATCTGATCGCAAACGCGCTGCGCTATACACCGTCCGGCGAAACGATCGAGGTTCAGATTGAGCTGGAGGGGACCGATCGAGTCCGAATCGTCGTCGGCGATACCGGCTCCGGGATTGACCCCCAAGATCTACCCCACATCTTCGAGCGATTCTACAAATCGGCTGATTCAGCAGGCAGCGGCCTGGGGCTGGCTATCGCCAAGAAGCTGGTGGAAGCCCATGGAGGTGAGATCGGCGCCGAAAGCGATCCTGATCAAGGGACACAGATCACAATTTTGCTGCCAATCTGAATTATTGGAACTAAACGGGCTGCACAAATCAGGGGCGCGTTGGTACATACTAACGCCCCTTTCTCTTTTGCGCCAAGTATTTACCCTTGCAAATAATGACTACACGCATTTCCAAGGGCAGCTTAGGTCAACATGCTCGGCCTGTACCGTTCATTCTAAGTATTCCTTATCAACGGCGTCATCGATGAGCGACATCGCAAACTCCCAAAGTGGGAGCGCCCCTTCCTTCATAACTTCATTGCGGGAGCTCACCTGGTTTGCCCTTATGCCATGTTCACGCCACGATCGCCCCTCGGTATGAAAGTTATGGAGCAAGGGCATGAGTCGATCGATCGTGGCCGCGAATTTCGCCTCCGCTGTACTTCGCTCCTCGAACTCTCTCCATAGCTCATGAAACTCCTCCATTTGATCCTCGGGCAGTAAACCAAAGAGACGCACAGCAGCTTCACTCTCACGGCTGGATTGATCCGTCACACTAGCTTCATCATAGCAGTAGGTGTCGCCCGCATCGATCTCGATAATGTCATGAATCAGAAGCATCTTCACAGTTCGCAATAAGTCGACAGGCTGCTCTGTATATTCTGCGAGAAGCAACCCCATAAGGGCGACATGCCAGCTGTGTTCAGCGGAGTTCTCCCGCCGGGCGCCATCGAGTATGTACGACTGTCGGATGACCGATTTAAGTTTGTCAATTTCAAGGATGAACCTGATCTGCTGATCGAAGCGTTCTTTATCCATTTGCACCCGCCCTGTTAAAGGTATGATCACCGGTCGGTCCCCGCTTGAGTGCAGCTCTCACTGGCTTCTTCACAACAGGAAGAGATGGTCGGGGATGACAGTTACTTCTTCGGCATTGAAGGAATGATGAACGGCGTTGTCTCCTTAAACTCCATATACGACTGCCCAAATCTCGCTTCGAGTTCCTTCTCTTCGATATATTTAAGGTAAGCAATAAGCACGGCCGCAAAGCTCGTCACCAAAGCGATCGCAGACCAGGAACCGGTCCAGATCGCTAGCCCGTAATAAAGAACGATCGTCCCGAAACCCATCGGGTTCCGGCAATAGGCGAATGGCCCGGTGACAAGCAATATCTGCGTCGCCATAACCGGAAGCGGCGTACCCCGGCCACGCGTGAGCTGATCGACGATCGACCACATTGCGAACAGCCATCCGACGAGCGTCATGGCTCCACCAACCACGAGATTTATCAAACCAAAGTCGAATCGCGAGATATGCAGCCAGCTATCAATGGCGGCTGATCCTTTGATTATCAGAAAGGGAATCAACAGGATAAAAACGACCCCCGCCAGGAGGGTCGCGATCACTCTCTCTCCCATGCCGAATTCGCGCTCAGCCCACTTCGTGAAACGTTTCATTGCCCTCTCACCTTCGGATGTAAAAAAATCATCCCCTTTGGTAAATATGATTGATTCTTGGAAGAAATCTCCCTGTTCGCTTCCTATAGTGTACATACCTAACTCTGATTTTTTCCAAAATGATCACTAGCTAAACGTGACGTCAATCCCTTCATTACGAGTAGATCAGCCGGAACCGTTCGCAAACTACGGGCATATCCTCCGCGGGTTCTCTGCCGATGGATTTACACTCCTCGGCAAAAAATACCCAATGGACCTCTCGCCAATAATCCAGGCTGCGATCCCCCTCACCCTCCTCATAGGCGTGTTTTTCACCTACCGTATTAAAGGCAATTACTTCGACATCCGTCGTTTCAATAATGCACATTGGATCACCCCGGCCGTCCAGGATGATGCTTATATCGCCGACTTCGGGATACCGTTCCCCTTCCACTTGGTAAGCCCAAGCAAGTGAAGCCGTGGCAATCTTCACCCCCCCCTTAACCAGATCCCCCAAGTTGTCGGCCATTTC
>DAOWMX010000068.1 GCA_030642885.1 Anaerolineales bacterium
AGGGTTTAGATTGTCTTTTTAATAATGGGGTTGAGTTCGTTTACTTAATCATCCCATCTTGTCCAAATTTCAATTGAGCCCAAATAGGTAGATGATCGCTGGCTTTGGCTTGCGAATGCTTGCCTGCATCCAGGACGGACATACCACGGGTGTAGATATGATCCATGGCAAAGCCAACAGGTAAACGCGCGGTCGTAACACCAACACGATGGGTGGCTCTCTTCAATCCAACGCCCTCGAAGCGGTCATCTAAGTCCCTTACGCTCCTAGATGACACTGTGTTGAAATCGCCACCCACGATCACATATTCAGCGTCGTCATCGATGTTATTAATCAGGGTATCAACCTGTTCGAGGCGTTTCTTATAACCAAGCCAAGCCGTCTCCGTATGCACGGTACAGGTGAGTATTTCAACTTTGTCGACAACAACGATTGCGCAAACGGCTATTCGGATCTGCCCATTTTTTGGATTCTCATGTGGGAGAATGAGCTTTTCCGATTTTTTTATCGTCCAGCGCGATAGAATGGCGTTTCCGAAATTTTTATCATGCTTGGTGTGGACCGAAGCTGGGTAATACACATAATTATGTTTTAATGCCCTGGCAATACGCTCTGTTTCAACCTCATCCACTTCCTGGAGAAGCAGGATGTCGATTTTGGGTATCTCCCCCAGTTCCTCAATTGCCAGGCCAATGTTTTCCACGAAATGAGTATTGGAGGATACAACGGTGAGGTCCTCTGAAAAATCGGGGGGCGTCTCAGCGAAGCTGCCAATGAACACAGGTTCTGATTCATCTTCGTAGTTAACGATCTGTCTTCGCAAGAAAATCCCAAGGAAAACAATCGCCAGGACGCAGAATATTAGAAATCGCACGGTCATCGTGATCCACCCTCGTGATTAAACACCTTGAAGTCGGTCATATTCCCAGGAATTCAAGCAAATGGCGCTCGTGTCTACGTTAATACCGCTTATTTCAACCTGTACTCACACCCGGCGGGCAAAGGGAGTCCACAAGGGAAAGCCGTCATAGGAGTGACCGGAAGCAGAGCTTCCTGAGTCCATAAATAGTTTTACATAGACTTTGGGGAATAGCGCTCTCGGCAATCCGATCTGCCCGGATGAGAAGGTTGCAGGTGGCGACGGTTGGACTTGAACCAACGACCCGACGATTATGATTCGTCTGCTCTGCCATCTGAGCTACGTCGCCATTCGATTTTTTCAATATACAAATTCTAATCAACTTGAGCGGTGTTCGCAAGAGTGAACCACACGAGAAATAATTATCCGGATCGGGTTCAAATCAAAGATCTAAACTTTCGGCCAACACTTCAATCGGGTGCAGCGCCTGGATGCCCGTATGTTGGGAGATCCACCAGCGGCAGGTCTCCGAATCCGTCACGACGATATCCACATGTGCTTGCTCAACCTGTCGGAAGAGATGCTCACCAACCTCGAACGAGACTTGATAGCGCTCAAGCTTGACGCCGTAGGTGCCGGCGATCCCGCAGCATTCTGATTCCGAAAGAACGACGTCAAGCTCAGGGATCTGTTTAAGGATCTCCAATGCCGGCGTCCCGATGCAATGACTCTTAAGCTGGCAGGGCGCATGGTAAAGCACCCGTTTGGGAACAGGCTTGAGTTCGACATCCTCGATCGCTTCGCCGAATTCCTCTAAAAGGAACTCGAAGATGTCTCGCGTCCACTCCGCGATCAGATCGAAATCGCGGCCCGCCAAACCCAGGACCGCTCGATACTCATGCTTGAGTTCCAACGTACAGGATGTCGAGGTGCCCACAATCGGGATTCTTTTTTCTGCGAAGGGGAGCAAGTGGCGGATATTCGCTTCGCCATAGCGCCGTGCCTGTCGGAATAAACCATTCGATTGCAGCGGTAGCCCGCAGCAGTTCTGCGGGGGAAGCAGAACGTTGCACCCCAATGCTTCAAGCACAGCAATTGTGGTTTCGCCCAACTCTGGTTCGTAGTAATTCGTGCTGCATCCGTGGAAATAGGCGACGAGCCGCTTTCCCGGCTCTGCCTGCTCAGGAGGTGTCTTCACGCAATGTTCAGGGAAGCGTTCACGAAATGTGCGTGCCGCGAATTTCGGCAAGGGAGCGTGGCGATGGATGGCAAACAGTTTCTCAAGCGAGAAGCGGGTGAGCGAGTTTTCTAATATGGGATTTACAATTCCCGCAAATGGCTTGCTGATCTGCCCCAGCATTTCCGGGCGAGAGATGAAATGATCGCGCAGAGGCGCACCCCGCTGTGCAGTTAGGCGAGCTTTGGCCTGCACGTTCATTTCCGTCACGGACACGCCATGCGGGCAGACCCGTGAGCAAGTTCCGCATCCCGAGCACCAGGAGACGGTGGCATCCGGGATTGGCAGCCTGGGGTGACGGAAGCGCTCGGCCTGCGGCCCTACTGCCTTAGGCCCCAGGAACTGATCCGTGACGTTCATTACCGGGCAAGCCGCCGTGCAAATGTTGCACTTCAAGCAGTGGTCAGCAGTGAACCCAGCCTGGGCAATAAGTGAAAACTCAACCTTCTGCATCAAAGCCATAAAATTACAGCCAACCTAATAAATGAGATTTAGACATGCATCCTCTAAAAACAAGGTAATCACGAAGGGATAGCAGATCTTTCATGATTATTGTTGATCACTTCGAGTTTGCCTGAGAAACACCAGCCCCACGAATTATTCTACCCAATTGAAGGTTCGCTGAACAGCCTTCTGCCAACCACGATAGAGTTTATCGCGCTCGTTTCGATCCATCATCGGCTCCCAAGTTTGGTCCACCTGCCAGTGCGCACGCAGTTCTTCAAGATCGCTCCAGAAACCTATCGCGAGTCCAGCTGCATAAGCAGCGCCCAGCGATGTTGTCTCGGTGATCACAGGGCGAACAACCTGAACCCCTAGAATGTCCGTTTGGAATTGCATAAGCAGCCCATTGTAGACCATCCCACCATCGACTTTCAATGATGTCAGCCGCACACCCGAATCCTTTTCCATAGCTTCCAGCACTTCCCGCGTCTGGTATGCAGTCGCCTCCAAAGCCGCCCTGGCAAGATGACCGCGATTGGTGTGCTGCGTCAGTCCGGCGATCACCCCGCGTGCGTCCGACCGCCAGTGCGGGGCGAATAATCCGGAGAACGCCGGAACAAAGTAAATCCCCCCGTTATCATCCACGGACTTGGCAAGCGCTTCAACCTCAGGAGCATTCTCGATCAAACCGAGATTGTCCCGCAGCCATTGCACCAACGCCCCGGCGACGGCAATCGAGCCTTCCAGCGCATATGCCGGTGATGCGCCCGCTAATTGGTAGCCCACGGTTGTGATCAAACCGCTCTGCGAATGGACGATTTCGTCACCGGTGTTAAGCAGCATGAAGCAACCCGTCCCATAGGTGTTTTTCGCATCCCCTTCTCCGAAACACGTCTGACCGACCAGCGCAGCTTGCTGATCTCCTAGATCACCGCAAACGGGAACATCGTCCGCGAAAGGACCCTCCTCGAGGGTGTTCCCCCACGACTCGGGGTCGGAGGAGGGGACAATCCTCGGCAGCATGCCCTCTGGGATACCCAGGATCTCGAGGATGCCGGAATCCCAGGTGAGCTTCTCCAGATCCATCAGCATTGTGCGGCTGGCGTTGGTCACATCGGTGACGTGCGCCCCGCCCTGCGGTCCACCCGTGAGATTCCAGATCAGCCAGCTGTCGATGGTGCCGAAGAGAGCCTCGCCTTGTTCAGCCGCCCGACGAACGCCTTCAATGTTTTCGAGAATCCATTTGAGCTTGGTCCCTGAGAAATACGGTGCGAGCGGCAAGCCAGTCTTCGATCGAAAGCGATCGATCCCGCCCTGCTCTGCTAGTTGGCTGCAGATTGCCTTGGTGCGCGTGTCCTGCCAGACGATGGCGTTTCCGTACGGCATTCCCGTTTTTCGATCCCACACGATTGTCGTTTCTCGCTGATTAGTGACCCCCATTGCCGCGATTTCACCGGGTGACACACCGGCCTGGGCAACAACTGCGCGCATCACTTCCTGCGCGTTCTCCCAGATCTCCAGGCCATCGTGCTCTACCCAGCCCGGATGTGGGTAGATCTGTTGATGTTCCTTTTGTGAGTGTGCGGCAACCGCTCCACGATGATCGAAGAGCATGCAGCGTGTGCTGGTAGTACCCTGATCGAGAGCGGCGATGAATTTCGTCATAGAGGTTACCCTTGATTTATCTCTGGCTGCATCCCTCACGGCAACGAGGCTGCCGCAACGTAAGTCTGGATTTTTAGGAAATACTTTTCAGGTGACCATGTCCGTATAGCACAAGCTTAGCAAATCTCGCGTTTCTTACAAGCCTGCAGGGGACATGGGAGAAACCTTATGGTAATTCTCACGCCGGTGAGAGGTTCTTAATCTCATGTGGAGCGCGAGTGCTCTGCTTGCGGTCGCAGGCGCAGCCTGTGCTTTGAGGTCCATTCGTTAAACCTCCCGCAGGTTTATCTATCCTGCGGGAGGTTATATAAGTGCTGAGCCCGGAGATTCAGCTCCGGGCGGAAGCTCTGCTTCCGGTCGCAAACGCAGCCTGTGCTTTGTGAGATCTGCCCGGTAATCCTCCCGCAGGTTTTTCTATCCTGCGGGAGGTTAAATGAGTTCTAAGCCCGGAGGTTCAGCTCCGGGCGGAGCAGGGCAGCAAAAACCCACTTGGTCACCGCCCAAATTATCATACCCGGCTTTCATAGTACTCCGAGAAACTATAAAATTGCAGAGTCTTTATGAAACCGCGAGCAATGATTTATGCGACTCGATAAAATTCTATGTTACCTGCTGGATATGGATGGAACGATCTACCTGGGTGACCGACTCCTTCCAGGGGTTCATGAATTCCTCCAGTTCATCTCTGAAAGAAAAACCCAGTATTATTTTCTAACCAACAACTCATCCCGATCCAGAAACGATTACGCGGACAAGCTTCACAGTCTGGGTCTCGAAATCTCCACGGAGCATATTATTACCTCAGGCGAAGCTGCCGCATCCACGCTCGCCAGCAGAGATGAGGGCGCCCGGATCTATCTCGTTGGGACCCCATCCCTTCAACGCGAGTTTCTCGATCATGGTTTTGAGCTCAGCGATGAGGATCCTGATACTGTTGTCCTCGGCTTCGACACCACGCTTACCTACGAAAAATTAGCTCGACTGTGCTCCTTGATTCGTGAGGGCACTCCGTACATCGCCACACATCCTGACCTCAACTGCCCGACGGCGGACGGACCGATTCCCGACATCGGCGCGACCATCGCCTTCGTGGAGGCTTCAACCGGCAGGGCTCCAGACGAGATCATCGGTAAACCGTTTCAACCTATGCTGGAAGTTATCCTCGCCAGAACAGGTCTGTCGCCCGCGCAGATCTGCATGGTCGGAGACCGTCTCTACACCGACGTCGCCATGGGGCAGCATGGATTACGGACGGTTCTGGTTCTGAGCGGTGAAACCCAGCCGGAAGATCTTGCCGAGTCCCCCCACAAACCAGACCTCGTTGTAAGCGGTATTGGTGAGCTGGCACAGCTGATCAAAGATCGAGGGTGATGTTTCGCCGATAAAGGGCACCCGGAGCTCAGTCTTACGCGCCAGCGTCGAAATACAGTAAAAGTATGGGTATTTAAAGATCAGTGATGGTTGCACCCGAAGAGTGCACTTATTAAACACCCTCGAAGGGGGGGGAGAGATATGGTCATCTTCGTGCTGTTGACTTATTTACCAGTGGACCCCCTTAAATAAGAAGGAGCCCGGGTGAAATCCCCAGGCTCCACTCTGCAATTCCTTTGGATCTTACTTGGCCTTGATCGTAATCTTCTTCGGTTTTACTTCCTCGATCTTCGGCAAAGTGAGGGTGAGGATGCCATCCGTGAACTCGGCCTTAGCCTTATCGGATTCGACTGGATTCGGCAAGACCAGTGAGCGAGCAAAACTCTCCATATGTCGCTCGCGGATATGATATTGCACTCCTTCCTCTTCGGTCTCTGCCTGGATCTCGCCACGGATGTTCAGGTGATCGCCAGTCACAGAGATATCGATGTCCTCCGCCTTGAAACCGGGGGCGTTAATCTTCACGACGACTTCTTTGTCGGTCTGGTATACATCGATCGGCACGCCACCCTCCAGAAGACTGGAAAAGGAAGGCGCCTCCAGGAATGAGCGATCCATATAGCGGTCGAGCATTCTCTGCATCTGTCGCGCCTCGTGTAAGGGCTCCCAAAGTGTTATCCTTGTCATCATTCCACCTCCATTTGATGGACTCCAACCATGATGCTTTCCTACTTATTAATAATAGCTGTGCCATATCAGAAGCGAATAAGATTTTGATCAATTTAATCTTAACGACAGCATGGACTATAGAGGGTGAGCCTGAGAAAAACTACGCGGGGGGTTGAACCTCGTGTAAAGGCTAACGTATCCTTTGAAAAATATCGGATGTACGAATAAAGGCAGGCAATGGAGTGGCAATCGGCTCACGGAATCTGCGCTGCCTGAAGGTCGGGAGGGATCGGCCTGGAGGGATCCACAGGCATGATGTCGCTCTCCAGGACGATATTGGAGGGTTTCACATCCAGGTGAAGGACACCCGATTCATGGGCGTAATCCAGCGCCGAGGCCAGCGAAGCAACGATCCCAACGACGATGTGGAGCGGCAGCAGCAAACCCCGCCTATGAATCGCCCGCAGGTATTCGTGAAGCGGCAACCCCTCGAGCAGGTCCATGATGATGTAGGGCCGTCCCTGCACAACGTTGCAGTCCAAGCAATGCACGATATTTGGATGCTGCATCCTCGCGATTGCCTCCGCTTCGCGTTGGAACCGTGTTTGAAAAAAAGGGTCCTCACGAATCTGGGCATGCATGATCTTCACGGCGACAGGTCGATCTTCAACTTCATGCCAGCCCGAGTAGACTGCGCCCATCCCCCCGCGCGAGATCAGTTTATCAACTCGCACTTGTGCTATCCTTTTTCCGATCCAATTGTCCATGCTTCAACTTTGCTCAGAGATCGCCACGTCCTAAAGACCATTATCCACGAGATTTAACAATTGCTTTGGGAACGATTTGACATCCAAAAGCGATCCGATTCCTATTTCTTAAGACTGTGCGATGTCGTGAAATATTACCTATCCATGGTCGACTCTCACGAGAAAACCTCACTCCACGCATAAGCTCGAGATAAACCCACACAATTCCTTCACAACTCTCTAACAGGTTCTACAAAATCCTTTCCTATACTTTTTAACTGAAAAACCAACATAAACGATCCGAGGAGCTGGAACGATGTTAAAGAAGTTCTCCAAGAAGACGCTATTAATCGCCGGTGCCATCTTCATTATGGTAGTGAGCAGCGGTTTTGCGTATTACAACTTCGCATACCTGCCAACGCAGACAGCAGATGAACCTGATATTCAAACCGCCACTGTACGTCAGGGGGATCTGGTCATCTACGCCAGCGGGTCCGGTGTTTTAATCGCCGGCGATGAAATCGAACTTGGGTTCGGGACCAATGGTCTGGTCGCCGAAATCCATGTTCAGCCCGGCGATCAAGTCATGGCCGGCGATGTGCTCGCGGTCCAAGGAGAACGTGAACAATTGGAAGCCGCTGTAGCAGCAGATAAACTCACGGCGATCAATGCCCTGCAGTCACTCGAATTCATCTACGAGAAAGCCGGCATCACGACCGCTCAAGCGCAGACCAATCTGGCGAATGCCCGAGATGCGCTGTACACCGCGGAATATACAAACATCGTGCAGCAGGAGGGCAATCGAGCCACCCAGGCTACGATTGATGCCGCCGCAGCCGAGCTTGAGAAAGCGGAGGATAACCTCGCTCGCGCGAACGAGAATCTCAACCATGATCCTGACAATGGGGACCTCCAAATAAAATACGCGAGCGCAATGAGCAAGTACCAAACCGCATTGGGGAATTGGAACTGGTACACAGGCCAACCGACTGAGATTCAACAGGCGATGCTTGACGCCGAGGTCGCAATGACAAAAGCCCTTCTCGGGCAGGCTGAACTAGAGTGGTCGCGGGTCAAGGACGGACCGGATGCAGATGAAATTGTAAAGGCTGAACTGCAGCTCGCCAACGCCGAAGCAAAACTAGCCATATCCCAGCGCGATCTTGAACAATCCATCATCACAGCGCCGATGGACGGCACGGTGATCACGGTGAACGCAAATGTGGGTCAGAACGTGTCGGGGTCTTTTATTACCCTGGCGGATCTTTCCCAGCCGCATCTTGAGATTTTCCTGGATGAAACCGACCTGGGGAAGATTGATCTCGACTATGAAGTCGAAGTGATCTTCGATGCCCTGCCGGATGAAGTCTTTAATGGAAGTGTTATTCAAGTCGATCCGGGTCTTTACACATCCCAGGGTATTTCTACCGTGCGCGGGTTGGTGAAACTCAACGATGACTCCGCTGTCAAGTTGGACAGCCTGTTAATCGGCATGAACGCTGCCGTCGACGTCATTGGCGGAAAAGCTGAAAAGGTGGTGCTAGTGCCAGTTGAAGCGCTTCGCGAACTAACACCTGGCGAGTATGCAGTCTTCGTATTAGAAGACGGTGTGCCGAAACTCAGGACTGTTGAAGTTGGCCTAATGGACTTCAGCTTTGCTGAGATCAAGTCCGGTCTTAAGCCAGGCGAGATCGTCACCACTGGCATCGTGGAGACTGAATAATGCCCGGACAAACCATCATCCAAACATCAGACGTGAGGAAGGTCTACGGCATGGGGGAAATCAGCGTAGCAGCGCTGGATGGCGTGAGCATCTCAATCCAGGAGGGTGAATTTGTCGCCATCATGGGACCCTCCGGCTCAGGAAAAAGCACGCTGATGAACATCCTCGGCTGCCTCGACCGACCTACGGAAGGTCGCTATATCCTGGACGACGATGATGTCAGCGATCTGGATAAAACCGAGTTGGCTGCAATCCGCAGCCGGCAAATCGGATTCATCTTTCAATCCTACAACCTACTCTCGCGGACAACTGCCCTGGATAATGTCAAACTTCCATTAATCTACAACCGGGACAACAAGGTCAGCCCGGAAGAGCGCGTAGAAATCGCCCGGCGGAAGTTGGAAGCTGTGGGTCTAGCAGATCGCGCCCAGCATCAGCCGCACGAACTCTCCGGCGGACAGCAGCAACGGGTGGCAATTGCCCGGGCGCTGGTAAACGATCCTGTTCTCATACTGGCGGACGAGCCCACGGGAAACTTAGACAC
>DAOWMX010000115.1 GCA_030642885.1 Anaerolineales bacterium
CAGAGCAGGCATATTGAGGGGAATTTAACCGTCGACCGTATTGGCGGGGACGCCGTGATTCACAAAGTCAAGGGTGATATCCATCTGCGAGGAGTGGGGGGGGACCTGATGCTTAACGATAGCTCTGGCCAGGTGAACGCATTTGTTGGCGGAGATGCTTTAGTCACTCTGGCGACCCCTGAAGGCGCTCAATCAAAAGTGCAGACTGGCAGCGACCTCTCCTGCCGGATATCTCCTGAGTCATCGGTGAACCTATCCTTATCGGCAGGTGGAAACCTGGATTATCCATCAGGAGTGGAGGCCAAAGAGCAGGGTGAGGGTGTCGCTTTTCAGCTTGGTGACGGTGAAGCGGAAATTGAGCTTATAGCTGGTGGAGATCTCTGCCTTCAAATGGGTTTGAGGCAGGATGCTTCAGAAGAAGATTGGGTCGGAGAGATACTAAACGAGGTAGACGCGAAGCTGGCAGAAGTGGAGGCCCGCTTCAATGTTATGGGCACGGGGATGTACGGCTTCGATGCTGATCGAATTGGGGAGCGCGTCCGCCGTGAGGTTCGACGTGCAGAGCGCAAGGCAAGCGGAAAGGCAAAGCGCAAAGCGGCGAAGGAAAAAAGGAAGACGGGCTCGTCCTTCTCATGGACAGCGCCTGGATTCGATGCAACCGTAGAATCTGCCACAGATGAGGAGCGTTTAACGATTCTGCGCATGGTTGAAGAAGGCAAGGTTTCAGTCTCAGAAGCCGAGGCTTTACTCAAGGCTCTGGAGGGAGAATCTTGACCGCTGCCGTCGCCGCGGGCAAATCGTTAAGGCACCGGGGAATCCGACCCGTAGAACCGGGCCGCGATATGGCCGCGCTGGCCGGGTTGATCGAACAAGCGTTTTCCGAGCGATTAGATTCCTCTGGACGGCGGATGATCTTGGGTATGAAGATGTTTGCACGGGCGGGGAGCCTCGGTTGGTTTTTAGGCCGTTGGTTTTTACCCCCGGCTGCCTACCCCCAGGGATATGTTTGGGAAGAGGACGGCGAGGTAGTAGGTAATGCAAGCCTGCTTCCAGTGAGTGGATTCCAGCAACGCTGGGTGATGGCCAATGTTGTAGTCAAGCCGGAATACCAGCGCCAGGGCATTGCGCGGGAACTGATCCTGGCTTCGATCAATCATGCACGACGCAGTGGGGGCAAGCGAATCATACTGCAGGTTGATCGTGATAATCAGGGAGCAAGGACTCTATATGAGAACCTCGAGTTTAAGACTCTCTCAACGCGAACCACTTGGTTAAGAAAAGGGAACGGAGAATGGCCGCACGCTGAAACTCAGGACCAGGTTCGACCCCGGACAAGCAGCGAATGGCGCGCGCATTGGGCATTGGCAAAACGACTTCACCCTGAAGGGTTGTTATGGCCCTTCCCTGTAGTTGCGAGCATATTTCGACCATCAGGATTTGAGAACCTATTCGGATTGGGGAAACCCAAGCATTGGGTGTGGCAGGAAGCCGGGAGACTCGCCGGTGCGGTGAGTATCAGGCCTGAACTCGAGCGCCGTACGTTGCGCTTGATGATGGTTGTGGAACCTGAATGGCGTGAAGAAATCGAAAGTAGCCTTATTTGTGAAGCGATGCAGGATTCGGCGGCGTTAGCTGACAACTTCATCCTGGATTATCCGTCTGATGTCGCCCGGGAAAAAATTGAAAGACTGGGCTTCAAGGCCATTCGCGAACTCACATGGATGGGAATGAAGCTCGAGGAAAGTGAAATTTGAAGGATCGACGAGTTTTAAAAGTGGACATCCGCAATGAATGACGATCAAAGCAGCATGGATATACTCGATCAGCTTGATGCTGGTCAGATTGATGCCCGTGAAGCCGCCCGCCGGCTTTCAGAGGAAGGCATCCCACCCAGGCAGCATGCTGAGGTTCCAAAACTTCCCAACCGCTGGCGATATTGGTGGACAATCCCATTCTCCATTGGGTTCGCAATGTGTGTTACAGGGTGGGGTCTGAGCCAGTTAGGTGGCTGGTGGTGGGTCTGTGCAGGACCGTTATTGGTGCTTGGAGCCGTCGTTATGATCTTGTCCGCGGCCACGTATAAGTCCCCCTGGGTTCATGTACGAGTAAAAACTGGAGAAGATAAATGGCCACGCAGGATTGCGATCAGCTTGCCGCTTCCTCTTGGTCTCACCGCACGCATTCTAAAATGTCGAGGTTTGTCCTTCGGCGGGTTAGATGCAACCACGATCGACGATCTGATACTTGCGCTCGAAGAGAATCCGTCAGCCGACGAACCGATCTACATTGAAGTTGATGAGGGTGAGATGGGCGAAAAAGTAAGAATTATTCTGGGGTAGACAAGGAGGCCTATGAGATGTCATCAAAAGAGCGATTAAAAATTCTAAAGATGATCGACGAAGGAAAGATCACGGCGGAAGAAGGCACGCAATTACTTGGAGCCTTGAAGAAACAGAAGGAGCATAGGAGCGGCGCCGCTGAAGGTGGAGCGCAGTGGCTGCGTATTCGCGTCAGTGACTTGAACTCTGGGAAAGAGACAGTTCGGGTTAGCCTACCGATAGGCCTGGTTAATATCGGTATGAAGATGGGGGCTCGCTTCGTCCCGGAGATTGAGGAAGAGGCTGTTATGGAAGACCTTGCCGAGGCGCTAAGTCAGGGGATGGCTGGAAAAATCATCGATATCGTCGATGAAGCAGATGGTGAACGTGTCGAGATATTTATCGAGTAAGCAGCCATCATCTCGATTCGAACTCTTATGACTTCGAACTGAATCCGAGCCCCGATCATCTGTGGGATTATTCACGCTGGTATTACGGATGGGGCTCAAAACAGCGTAACCCAAAATCCGTCAATCAAGGACAAAACATTTATTGCGCGCCGCCATGCTGGCGTGTTTTTCATATAAATGACAGCAAACTCATGCGATTAAGTCGCTCGATGTGGCTTGAAGTGGATGTGCCCTCAAAACACTTGGACATATCATCTGCGGTACACGGAACTTATGTAATGTAGTTTCAAGTCGGAATGCTATGCTATACTCAAAAAACATGAGTGAACTGACGAGTTTGGAGTGCCCTGAATGCGGGGAGCTTTTTAATCATGAGCAGCTTCAAACCATATGTACCAAATGTGATTCGCCGCTGCTCTGCAACTACGATTTGGTGGATTACGCCGATAGCTTAGACAAAGAGCAGATCTCAAGCCGCCCTAGAGGCCTGTGGCGCTGGCATGAACTGCTTCCGGTACATAACCATGATTATTGTCTAACGCTGGGGGAAGGCGACACAGCCCTTCTACCTGTGCCTCGGATCGCTGCTGAACTGGGGCTCGGACCGGTCTTTGTTAAAGACGAAGGGGGTAACCCCACCGGCACGTTTAAAGCCAGAGGGCTCGCTGTTGCAGTCTCGCGAGCCAAAGAACTCGGGGCCAAGGCGCTCTCGATCCCGACCGCTGGCAACGCTGGAGGCGCTTTGGCTGCGTATGCCGCACGCGCTGAGATGGAAGCGCATGTTTTTATGCCCGCGGATGCGCCTCTCGTGTATCAGGCCGAGGTTGCCGCGCACGGCGGAGAATTGGTACTTGTTGATGGTTTGATCGATGAAGCGGGCAGGCAAGCCGCACTGCAAACCGAGGCGAACGGTTGGTTTGGGCTCTCAACTTTCAAGGAACCCTACCGCGTTGAGGGCAAAAAGACGATGGGGTTCGAGTTGGCGGAAGCCTTCCATTGGGAGCTGCCGGAAGTCATTATTTATCCCACAGGCGGCGGTACGGGGTTGGTCGGGATGTGGAAGGCATTTTCCGAGATGGAGGCGATGGGCTGGATCGGTGCCGATAGACCACGGATGGTGTGTGTCCAGTCTGAAGGTTGTGCACCTGTCGTGAAATCGCTCGAGGGAGGAGAGCCGCGTATCCCACCGTGGGAAAATGCAGAGACGACAGCACATGGGATTCGGGTTCCTAAAGTCTACGCCGATCGATTGGTTCTGAGCGCAATTCGTGAAAGCGGCGGCACAGGAATTGCTGTGTCTGACGACGAGTTCATTCAAGCTCAAGCCGAATTGGCTCAGCAGGAAGGTATTCATACTTGCTTAGAAGGGGCGGCTACACTGGCTGGTTTACGCCGGATGGCAGCCTCCGGGGAAGTGGATCCATCTGAACGGGTTGTCCTTTTCAACACCGGCACCGGATTGAAACAAATGAATGTGATCTGAAGTGATCTGTGACTGAGCGTACGAAAGCCTCGCTTGACCTCTTATACTCGATTAGCCGAGAGCTCACTGAGCAGCTCGATCTGCGTGAGCTGCTGCAGCGCGTATTGCAGCTTACACTCGAAGCTGTAGGGGCACCCGCGGGAAGTATCCTTGTGCTCGATGAGCATGGAGAGGTGACGGAAGGGGCTATCGCCTATGGGGGGAAGGTACATGACCATTCGGCTGAACAATTACGAGATACCTATGAACAGGGTTTGGCTGGGTGGGTAGTGGAGAACCGCCAGGCGGTACTTGTACAAGACACATCCAAGGACAAACGTTGGCTGCAAAAGCCTGATGAAAAGAAAGATGGAACCCCGCGTTCCGTGATAAGCGTACCCTTGCTTGCTCGGGAGCACATTGTAGGCGCATTAACGCTGGCGCGGCGCAAGCCAAATGGATTCACTGAAGATGACCTGGCCTTAGCCACGGCGATAGCGGATCAGGCAGGGGTCGCCGTGAGTAATGCACATCTGTTCAGGGCGGAGCAAGAACGTAGGCGGTTTGCCTCTACGCTTCAAGAGATCGCGCGAACGATCAGTTCATCATTGGATCCAACCAGCGTCTTCGAGCAAGTCCTCGAGCAACTGCGCCGCGTCATTGAGTACGATAGCTCCAGCATATTTTTGGTTAACGACGACCATTTACAACCGGTTGCCGCGTTCGGGTTTAGTGATATTAAGGAAGTGCTTAGCCATGCGCTGCCAATTGATGAAGGTGGGCTGGGAGTCGAAGTATTTAAGGCTGGCAAGATCATGGTCGTCACGGATGTCCAACAAGAGTCGGCATGGGTGGAGCGTGGACGCCTTCAGGAATCAGGAATTATCAGGGGATGGATTGGCGCTCCGCTAATTGTGCGAGACCGAGTTGTAGGTGTATTGAATGTGGACAGTCACCGTGTCGGTGCATATGGTCTTAAGGATGCCGAATTGGTTTCTGCTTTCGCGGATCAAGCGGCAACGGCCGTTGCGAATGCCCAGCTCTATGGCGAGATTCAGAGACGTGTCCAATCGATGACGGCGCTAACCGAGACGGCACGCTCGGTAACTGCCAGCCTGGATCTTGACGAGGTCCTGCAGAGGATAACAGAACGCACCATGGACAGCCTTGAAGTCGAGGCTGCGTCATTGGCTTTGATCGATGAGAAGACCGGTGAGCTCGAATTCCGGGTAGCTAGCGGAAGGGGCGCTGATCAGATTGTTGGTCTTCGCCTGATGAAAGGTCAGGGTCTGGCGGGCTGGGTTGTTGATCATAAGGAGGCTGTGTTTGTAGCAGATGTGCAGTCCGACCCACGTTTCCATTCCCAGGTGGATGAACTTGTCGGGTATACAACTCGGGTTATGGCAAGCGTACCTATCCAGGTTCAGGATAAAATAATCGGAGTGATCGAAGCGATCAACCCCCGCGGGGATGACCTTGCGCCTGAACAGGTCGAGTTATTGAGGGGGATCGCTGACCTGGCAGGTACAGCGATCGTTCGAGCACAACTTTTCAAAGAGACTCAAGCTGCCCGTCAACGTTACGCAAGCCTGTTCGAAGATAGTATTGACACCATCCTGATCACGGACCTTGCCGGTGAAATAACTGACGCAAATAACCGCGCCGAGACAATGCTAGGTTTGCCGCGTACCGAGCTGCTCGGATTGGATATCTCCAGTCTCCACACGATAGATAAGGATTTCTTATCTGCTGATTTGAGTGAACTCTCTCTTGGAGAAACGATTTCCTACGACAGTCAAGTTACTAATGAACAGGGGGAAAACCTGCCCGTTCAAGTGCATGTTAAAAGGATTGATATTGAGGCGGTTTCCTTCCTTCAATGGATCCTGCGTGATATTTCAGAACGCCTGGAGCTTGCGAAGCTACGCTCTGATCTGACTTCGATGATTTTTCACGATTTACGCTCACCGCTGGGGAATATCATTTCGAGTCTTGAATTACTGAAAGAATCTCTAATTGGGGACGACGAGACGGTTCAATCGGTTCTCTCGATTGCTTCGCGCTCCAGCCGCCGCGCTTCACGATTGGTCGAGTCATTGCTTGATCTCGACCGCCTGGAGACGGATCAAGCAGTCTTGAACAAATCCGAGACCTCAATCGGAGCGTTGGTTGCAGAAGCCGTAGAAGAGGTACATCCGACGGCAGAAGCGAAGGGCCAACTGCTGCGAATGGAATTGGCCCCCAAGCTGCCCAAGGTCCATATGGATGTGGACATGGTCCGCCGCGTGCTAATTAACCTGTTGGAAAATGCGATTAAATTCTCCCGGGGAGGCGATTTGGTCCAAATTTCAGTGAGGCAAGAAGGAGAGTATCTGCAAATAGCAGTTAAGGACAGCGGGTTGGGTATATCGCCGAGAGATCAGGAACGAATCTTTGAGAAGTTCACCCGCCTCGGGGGGCAGGAACGCTCCAAAGGCCTTGGACTTGGCTTGGCTTTCTGCCGCTTAGCGGTGGAAGCACATGAAGGTCAGATATGGGTGGAGAGCGAAGAAGGGAAAGGTTCGACATTTACCTTTACGCTCCCGGTATAATGATCCCCGCAGCTGAAGCTTAGGGAGCTTGTATGCAAAAGATTGTCCCAAATGTTTATCTTGAGAATAAGTACATCGGCGTGAACCTGGGCCTGGTAGTCACAGAGCAAGGCCTCTTGCTCGTCGATTCACCTCATCATCCTGAAGATGTGACAGAGTGGTTTAAAGTGGCAAGCGAGCGTGGACGGCCCAAATTTCTTGTCTTGCTTGATTCTCACCCTGACCGTGTGTTAGGGTCGCGAACCTTGGCATTACCAGCTATCGCCCAAGACCAAACCCGACAAACCATCCGCGAATGGGCAGATACCTTCAAAGGTAATGCGCATCCGATAGGGG
>DAOWMX010000015.1 GCA_030642885.1 Anaerolineales bacterium
CTTCTACGCGGCTTGAAGACACACACCGCGAATCTCACTGCAATTGTGTCTGTTGCCGATGATGGAGGTTCATCCGGTCGTCTCCGCAGGTCGTTAAACATTCCCCCGCCGGGAGACATCCGTGCCTGCCTGGCAGCCTTGTCAGCGGACGAGGGGTTGCTCACCCACCTATTTCAGTACCGATTCCGCGAGGGGGAGGAGCTTGAAGGTCACTCTTTCGGGAATTTATTTATCGCTGCGCTTTCTGGGGTTACGGGGAGCTTTCAGGATGGGGTCATAGATGCTGGCCGGGTCCTAGGGATTCGCGGCCAGGTCCTTCCTTCAACAGCGCAGGATATTGTCCTTGTAGCCGATAAGGAGATGGCCCTAACGGGAAAGGCTGTACGTATTGAAGGGGAGAGCCGCATCACAGAGGGTACAGGTCGCATCCGTAGAGTACAGATCGAGCCGAGCGACCCCCGTGCCTACCCGCTCGCGCTGCAAGCGATTCTTAATGCGGATATGATCGTGATTGGACCGGGGAGTCTTTTCACAAGTGTGCTTCCCAACTTGCTTATACCGGAGATTAAAAGTGCAATTCAAGCGAGCAAAGCTTTTAAGGTCTTTGTCTGTAATGTAGCAACACAATTGGGGGAAACGGATCATCTGGATTGTTGTGACCACCTCGCGGCGATCGAAGCGCATATTGGATCGACTCTCATTGATCTTGTGGTCGTGAACAACAATCTGGATACCAAACTACCAGACGGAATCGAAGCAGTAGACCCAACACTGGACGGGTCCTGTCCTGTGCCGCAATATGCGGCTGATCTGATCGACCCATCTAACCCCACGCGTCACGATGAACATGTTTTAGCGGAAATACTGATCGCCTTACTAGAGGAGCGTACCGGACCGTTAGAGCTCTTGCCCGTCGATGGGAATGGCACTAACGGCTATTTGTAAAATCATTAACCTACAAAGGAGTAATACTATGTCAACTCGGATTGGAATTAATGGGTTTGGTCGCATCGGCCGCCAAGTTGTGAAAATCATGAAGGAAAAGTACGGCGAAGAATTTGACATCGTCGCTTTTAACGACCTCGGTGATCTACCGACGATGGCACACCTTTTTATGTACGACACGAACTACGGCAAATATGATGGCTCTGTTGAGGTTAAAAAGGATGGACTCGTTATCAACGGTGACTTCATCAAAGCACTTTCCATCCCAGACCCCGCTCAGCTTCCATGGAAGGATCTCGGGGTAGACATTGTGGTTGAGGGCACGGGCCTCTTCCGAAGTCGACCCGACGCTAGCAAGCACCTCGATGCGGGTGCGAAGAAGGTGATTATCACCGCACCAGCGAAAGACCCTGACTTGACCGTTGTCCTGGGTGTGAATGATCAATCCTACGATCCAGAGAAACACAACATCATTTCGAATGCCTCCTGCACGACCAACTGTCTCGCACCGGCGGCGAAAATTGCTCAGGATAACTTTGGGATCGTGCGTGGAATCATGACCACGATCCATTCGTATACAAATGATCAGCGCATTCTCGACCTGCCGCACAAGGATCTGCGACGGGCACGAGCTGCGGCTCTGAATATCATCCCTACGACAACTGGAGCGGCCAAAGCTGTTGCGCTTGTAATCCCTGAACTCGAAGGGAAGTTTGACGGCTTCGCGATGCGAGTTCCGACACCGACGGTATCGGTTGTGGATCTCACACTCACACTCGAAAAAGAAACCACGACGGATGCTTTCCAGAATGCTTTCCGGAAAGCGGCTGATGGTCCAATGAAGGGCATCCTGGGTTTCTCAGAGATCCCCCTCGTCAGCATGGATTACAAGATGGACCCGCGCTCGAGCATCGTGGACGCGCAATTCACCTTCGTGATGGATGGTGTCATGGCGAAAGTCCTTGCATGGTATGACAATGAATGGGGTTATTCCGTCCGAACGGCGGACCTGGCGGCACTAATAGCGAAGTCACTCTAAACCGCGATTAACGGAGGGCTGCGCCTCCGTCTGGGGGCGCAGTATTTTGTGATGAGCGATGTTCAATAAAAAAACCATTCGAGATTTGGAATTCGAGGATCGAAAAGTACTGGTCCGAGTTGATTTCAACGTCCCGCTGCAAGATGGCGGCATCGCAGACGATACACGTATACGCGCCGCTTTGCCAACCATCCAATATCTGATTAACCAGAACGCGAGGATCATCCTCTGCTCCCACCTTGGTCGACCGAAGGGGCAGGTGGTTGAATCTCTATCCCTGCGTCCAGTAGCCGACCACTTATCAGACCTCCTCGGCAAGCAAGTCGCCTTCTCTACGGATTGCGTGGGGGATGTGGCGAAAACCGCAGTTTCGCAGCTCAAGAATGGGGATGTGCTCCTCCTGGAAAACACGCGATTTCATCCGCAGGAGAAGGCGAACGATGATGTGTTCGCGACCGAACTTGCTTCACTGGCTGACATTTATGTTAACGATGCGTTCGGTTCAGCGCATCGCGCTCACGCCTCAACCGTGGGTGTAGCGCATAAGCTGCCCGCAGTGGCCGGGTTCCTTATGCAAAAGGAGCTGCAATATCTAGGGGAAGCTCTGGCTGAACCCGAGCACCCGTTTGTAGCCATCCTGGGCGGAGCGAAGATCTCGGATAAGATCGGCGTGGTTGACCGCCTTCTTCAAATGGCGGACCGCATGCTGATCGGAGGCGGGATGGCGAATACATTTCTCGCTGCACAAGGTTTTGATATGGCCGAATCATTGGTGGAGGAGGATGCGGTCACGACCGCCGCCGAGATTTTGGAACAGGCGGGTGATCATCTGCTTCTGCCTTTCGATCTTGTTGTAGCAGCTGAATTCGACGAGAATGCAGAGCATAAATCCGTTGCCGTCGGGTCCATTCCCGAGGGGTGGATGGCGATGGATATAGGCCCCGAGACTGTTCGCGTCTTTTGTGCTGAGATCGAGGATGCACGATTGGTCGTCTGGAACGGTCCAATGGGGGTGTTTGAATTCGAACCGTTTGCAGTGGGGACACAGGCATTGGCGGCCGCTGTCGCTGAATGTGGGGGTACAACGATCGTCGGCGGGGGTGATTCCGCTGCGGCAATCCGTCAGGCGGGATTGACAGACAGTATTAGTCATGTATCGACGGGCGGTGGGGCCGCGCTCGAGTTCTTGGAGGGGAAGACTTTACCCGGTGTCGATGCCTTGCTTGATAAGGAAGTATAAAGCCGGAATTTTCATGTGATTGTACAGCCACCTGGGCGCCGAGAAAACGCTCAGGTGGTTGGTTTTGTATCAAGAAATACCGCGTTCCAGTCCGAATGGCTCCAATTGATGGCACTTCACAGTTTACTTACATTTCACATGAATTTATTGTTCGCTTGCTGGCGCTCGTCTATAATGAATTATTGTTTGGTAAGGAGGCCGGATGAGTTTCGCCATTGGTGAGAATGTGGGTCCCTATCGGATCATCGAACAGTTAGGGCAGGGAGGGATGGCCACGGTATTTAAGGCCTACCATGCTTCTTTGGACCGCTACGTTGCGATTAAAGTTCTCCACCCCGCGTTTAAAGAAGAACCTAATTTTCTTTCACGATTTCAGCGTGAAGCGCGGGTGGTTGCACGTTTAGAACACCCGAATATCGTCCCAATCTACGATTTTGCAGAACATAAGGGTCAACCGTATCTCGTCATGAAATTCATCGAGGGCCAGACTCTCAAGGCGCGAATGAATGAAAAACCTCTAACGAAGGAGGAAGCAGTTCAAATTGTTGATGATGTCGGCGGTGCCTTGGCTTATGCTCATAAAAAAGGCGTACTGCACCGAGATGTTAAACCATCGAACGTTCTCTTAAGCCCCGATGGCTCGATTTACCTGGCTGATTTTGGCCTGGCGAGGATGGCACAGGCAGGGGCATCGACACTCTCGAAAGACGTTATGCTGGGCACTCCCCAGTACATCTCTCCGGAACAGGGGCAAGGTGTGCGCGATCTGGACCAAGGAACTGACATCTATTCCTTCGGTGTACTTCTCTATGAAATGGTCGTCGGCCGGGTTCCATTCAATGCTGATACACCTTTCTCAATTATCCATGACCATATCTACACACCCTTGCCGCTTCCTTCCGCGGTGAACCCGAATGTACCAGAAGTGATGGAGAGAGTACTTCTCAAGTCGCTGGCGAAGGATCGAAAGGATCGCTTTGAGACGGTGGAGCAGCAGGTACTCGCTTTCCGTACAGCGGTCCTGAAGGGTGAGGGGGCAGTTCTTGAAACGATCGCTTTACAATCGGTCGCTGAGGATGGATCAGAGAGAGAGACAAGCACGCCCATAATCCCCATAGACATAATTGATGGGGATAAGGATGCAGTAGGGCAGGAAAAACATCCACGCAAACGATGGCCCTGGATCGTGGCTGGACTGCTTATCAGCGTAGGGTGTTTGATAGCATTTTTAGGTACTCTTGATGGTGAGAATGAGACACAGGAACTGGATCGTTCAAATTCACCTATTGAAGTGATTGATGAGGGCCTCCCAGGTGAGCCGGAGCTATTGAGCCCAGATGCGCTGTTTCATCATGCGGAGTCGCTCGTAGAGAACGGGCGAGATATTCTTGCCGCCCAGGAATTTCTCAAGGCGGGCAATCTCTTCTTGGAAGAAGAGGATTACCTTCGATCTGTAGACAGCTACCTGAGGGCGGTTGAAGTTCATGCTCCCACCGTGGAGCGCAGCCGGCTCGTTGAAGGACAATTCACTCAAGCCCTCTTTCTTGGCTCTGCTGATGAACGTGTTTGGCCATTGATTGAAAAGATCGAACAGCATAATTCGGATTGGCCAGTGGTTGCGATCGCTCGAGCGCGACAGATCCTATTTGTAGGTGCGTTTGATGAAGCGCGGGAGATAATAGATACAGTTTTGGAAGAGGAGCCTGGAAATCCGCTGGCGCTGGCCGTACTCGCTGAATACCATATCATGCTCGACGAGTTTGATGCCGCGGAGCGAATCATCGCAAAAGTACTCGAGCGGTCGGACGAGTTACAACCGTGGCTAGCTGAACATTTTCATTGGTTAGCGACAATGCTTCCAGAATAGCTTCTGGAGGAAAAAACCGCTCACCCGGTGATTGAGGGTGAGTGTAAGAAGTAATTTACTATCGAAGAGCTTGAAAAGCTCGTCGATGATTTCTTCTGGAACCGACCATCTATCTGTGGGTCGGTGTATTATTTTGCACCCCGTTTAACGCTTAAACTAGGGGCATGAAAGACCATTGTGTTCTCTAATACACTCAAGCGGTGCCGAACTGCCGATCACCCGCGTCCCCTAAACCGGGGAGGATATATCCAATATCATTCAACTCACGATCGATGGCTGCGAGGTGAATGTGGACATCGGGATGTTGATTGTGGAGCGCTGATATACCCTCGGGCGAAGCGATCACGCCGATGAACTTAATCTTCTCTACGCCCCATTCTTTAAGGATGTCAACAGTTGCAATAGCCGACCCACCGGTTGCGAGCATTGGATCGAGAATTAGACATACTGAAACCGTCGGTTCGATCGGGAGCTTGTTGTAATACTCTACAGGTTTGAGTGTTTCCTCATCTCGGAATAAACCGATATGCCAGACCTCGGCGGAGGGCATAAGTTCCCAGACTCCCTCAGCCATACCCAGCCCGGCCCTTAAAATCGGGATCAGGCCGATCTTGTGTTGCAGAGAGCCTCCTTCGATACTCTCGAGAGGCGTCTCGATTTGTATTGGTGTTATGAGCAAGTCACTGGTTGCTTCATAGGTGAGTAATGCAGCGATCTCTCGGATCAGTTCGCGGAATTTCTTCGGCTCTGTCTTTCGATCACGCAGTTTGGCTAACTTATGAATAACGAGAGGGTGCTTTGATGGGAAAACATTTTTCATTGGATTACCTCGAATCCTTCAAAGTATTTATCGCTCTTGATAACGAAGTGTGAGTACGGTCAGATCATCTGATAAGTCAGGTTGGCCGCGGAACTGGATGACTCGTTTGACAATCGTCTCAATTACATGATTTGCCTCCCAATCATCGAGACCCAACACGAGATTTCTTAGTCGCGAAAGACCGAATAACCCCCGGTCACCGCCGTATGCCTCCGTCACACCATCGGTGTAAAGAACGAGTAATTGTCCCGGCTTCATCTCAATGACTGATGATGAATATTCTGCATCAGCTTCTACTCCGAGGACGATCCCATGCTCACGGATGAGGCTGCCGGCTGATTCTGGTGTAAAAAGGAGAGGTGGATTATGCCCAGCGTTGGCGTAGACAAATCGGCCCAACTCTGGTTCCCAAATGGTGTAGAAAGCGCTCACGAAGAGGTCGGCATTTGTCTCGGTTATAAGAAGGTTATTGACCTTTTCGAGCGTACGGGCGGGGTCAATTTGTTCAGTGGCGATCGTGTGGATCAGTGTTTTACTCAGAGCCATGTAGAGCGCTGCAGGGATTCCCTTATCGGCGACGTCGGCGATTACAATGCCCCACCGCGGACCATTTTCACCCTCCGGTAATGGAATGATGTCGAAGAAATCACCACCAACTTCATGCGCAGACTGCCAGTTCGCTCCGATCTCCCAGCCATCCACATTCGGCAATTCCTTCGGCATAAAGCTGATCTGAATGCTCTTCGCCATTGCCAATTCTCGCTCCAGTGATTGCTGGTGTGCGGCTTCCTCAATCAAGCGCGTGTTTTCAAGGCGAAGGGAGAGCTGGTGGCCGATGCCTGCTAGTAATGCCGGCAGTTTGCCTGATAATTCCTGCCCCTTGAGTAAGAGTAACCCGAGGAGTTCCCGTTCGGCGCTCAAGACGAGACAAGAAGCCTCATCCGTTGCGAGGGGTTCTGCTAGAGCTGCCGGGAGAGTGATCTGGAATGGTTCATGGCTCTCGCGATAGGGTGGTGAAATCCCCAAGTCCGACGCTTGAACGTGCAGGTCATGAAGCTTGTAGATATCCGAACGCCGTAAACCGGCAATGGGGCCAATGTACAACTCACCTTGAGAGTCATATGGAAGGAGTAGGATCGTCCAATCCGTGCCGGTGAGCAAAGTAGAGAGCTGCAAAACGGCTTGCAGAGCGGACATTGTTTCACCAGGACGCGCTGCGTGGCGGGCGACTTCGAGAAGCACAGTGGTAATCCAGGCCTCTTCCTGGTGCTGGTTGTAATTCCGGGCTTCGAGGATGGCGAAAGCTAATTGGTTCGTGATCATCTCGATTACGGCGTTGTGGTCAATTGGGAGCCGTCTTGAATCGACGCACTGGATGTGAAGTACTCCAAACATTCGATTGACAACCTTCATAGGAAAGGCATATTCATATGCCGAAGGCATAGATGTTTCCTTAGTTTGAGCGTCCATATTAGCTGTATTTAGCGGCTCCCCTGATTCTGCAACTTTCTCAATCAACCAGGATTGCAGTTCGCTCTCATCCGCTTGAATCTCTTCGTCACGTGAAGATGCCCTTAAAACCAAGTCTCCCTCGACGATTTCGTGAATCTCTACTTTTTCGTACCCGAGTACCCGAGTGAGCAGCGTCGTGATCCTCGATAAGCGTAGGGCGATTGGATCGAGTGAGATCAACATCCTTGACATCTCGTGAATGAGCAGCATCTGGATTGACAAAGTTTCTGTTTCTGATTGCAGAAGTAGATTCGTCAGTAGCGGAGCTATCTGATTGGATATTACGAGCATTAGATCTAAGTCATGCTCTGAGAAGGCATGGCTCCGTCGGCTTTGGATCGTGAGTGCTCCAATAACAACGTCGCCTGACCCGAGAGGGATGAAGAGACCTGAAAGGGGAGGATCTGGAGCGTCGTAGCTGGGGAGAGCAGGAAGGTTATTTGCTTCAGATTGGAAGTCTTTGACCAGAAGCGGTTGACCCGTCCGGCGGATCCACCCAATCAGACCTTCTTGATCCGGCGCGATCTGGAAACTGAGATTCTCCTGTCGGTTGCCATCTTTCACCCAGATCAATGTCCGGTAGTGATCATCCTCGAAAACGCCTAATTGAAAGAAATCAGTTTCCATCAACCTGGCAATTTCGAGAAAAGCGACCTCAGCGAGTTCTTGGGAGTCGAATGCCGCTGAAGAGATCGAATGTCCGACTTCAGCTAACGTCTTGAGTTCTCGCGCGGGATCATGTTCAATCGCCATATTCGGCGTGCTCCGTCAGGAGAGATGTTTCAGTTTTAGAACGGTTGTAGCTCGTATCGTAGCATAGAAAACCCATCCCAAAAGGAGGGGATGGGTTTTGTTCCTGAAGACGGTCTTCAGTGTGGGTTTCCGGCAACATATCTCTGGAAGCTCGCGCCCGCTTAGGAAGGTGGTTTACGAGACCTTCGCATACGTAATTGGTTGCGTCCCTCCCGACGGTTATATTCCATTTCATCCATCACTCTGTGCATGATGACAAGTCCCAAACCGCCGATAGGTGGATCATCGATCGATGGGTCGAGTTTAATAGGAGAATTTGCAGGATCGAATGGTGGAGCATCATCCCATAATTCAATTGTGATATTGTCAGGTTCAGTGCGGACTGAGACTTCGATCTCCCCGGTCGAATCATCGCCATAGCCATGCAGAATGATGTTCTCGCAAGCTTCACTGACAGCCAGCTCACATGCATAGCTTTCCATTTCGTCAAAGCCGGCATCCTGGGCAGCTTCTTGAACGAAGCGACCGACGCGTTCTATCTGATCAAGGTGACTATCGATCTTCATATGTTTCTTCACCATGACCCGTTAGAATGCGGCAATTGCCGTTTCGCGATCGGGAAACTGTTCAAAGAGGACTTCCAAGCCTGCAATCTCAAGTGTTTCTGTTACCTGCTGGCTGGGTTGGGCGATTACAATTCTTCCCCCGGCGTTTTTAACGGTTTTCCTCGCATTTACCAGGACACGCAATCCAGCGGAGGAGATAAATTCAACACCGGAAAAATCGAGGGCGATATTGACCTTCCCCTGCTCCAGTTCTGCTTGTAAAGCATTCTCGAATTCACTATAGGTCACAGAATCAACGCGCCCTGTAACCGTTACGACAGTAACGCGCTTATATCCCTGTATGTTAATTTCCATGATCGTCTCCTTTTATCAGGTACTGCGATTGACTATGTATCGGGCGAGTTCGTAAAGCGCATCTCGCTCAGGCTTTTCCGGCATTAATTCCAACTGAGCCTCACCAGTTTTCGCAAATTCATCAGCTTGTTGAAGAGAACGCTTTATTGCAGAAGAACTACGAATATCCTCGATAATTTGTTCAAGTTCGTTTTCTTTGATTTGCTTCTTTTGCAACCTTTCGATAAGCATTTTACCGTTGGATTGATCCTCAAGGAAATAAAGAGTCGGGAGCGTAATTAATCCCTGATGCAAATCACTGGACACAGGTTTTCCGATTTGGCTTTGTTCACCTGTGAAATCCAGCACATCATCGACAATTTGGAAGGCGAGACCAATGTAATATCCATACAGCTTCATCGCTTCAACTGTTTCCTCGCTCGCCTCACCAAGAACTGCAGCCCCCTCTGTCGCTACTTCGAATAGGGAAGCGGTCTTTGCGTAAGTCCGGTCCAGGTATGATTGGTGGGTCGTAACAAACTCCTGGTTGAATAATTGCGTGATTTCGCCACCTACAATTGTCATCAGTCCACGGGCAAAGGAGTCCATCAGGGTAAGCGAATCGGTGGCTGCGGCAAGGCGTGCTGCACGGGCGAAGATGTAATCCCCGGCAAGGACGGTTGCACCCTGGGTCCATTGGGCATTCAGAGTCGGAAAACCTCGTCTGAGCAAGGAGCCATCGATAAGATCGTCATGCACAAGTGTTGCTGTATGAAGCATTTCAATGGCAGCAGCGTGCACTGTAATCCGCTCGATGTCTGCGTCGAGCATCTGGCCGATGAGAATTGCGGCAATTGGACGGATGCGCTTGCCACCGGAGGAGAGCAGATGATCAATTGCCTTATCCAGGTTGGAGTGATGATGCCCCGCGCTCTGGCGCATGACGAGCTCAACTTCCTCTAGAAAAGGACGGGTCAGATCAATGAATGTTGCGGTTTGTGATGTCATGTGACCACCGGAATAGTTTTTCGGCATTTTTTGTTGTTGTCCTTATTGTCCTGTACTCGTCATCGCGGATGTCATTCACCTTCTGTGCGATCCACTCGAGATGCGCCGGTTCATTCCTTCTTCCTCGGTGTGGTTCCGGCGTCAGATAGGGGGAATCGGTCTCAATAACCAGACGGTCAGAAGGTAACTGTGAGACGATATCGCGAAGCGTCTCGGCTTTTGGAAATGTGATCGGTCCTGCAATCCCAATGTAAAAACCTTGCCGAATCGCTTTTGCCGCAGAATCCATATCTGCAGAGAAGGCATGCAGCACGCCCGCTCGGTCCGAAAGAGTGGGGGGTAGATTGAGGACCCAGGTGTTCAAGTGATCCAGTATATCTCCTATCGCTTCACGGTTATGGATCAGAACCGGATATTTCAATGCGCTGGCGATCTCGAGTTGGTCCGCGAAGGCGATTCTTTGCATCTCTGGCGGCGAAAGGTTACGATAGTAGTCTAAGCCAATTTCGCCAATGGCAACGACTTTCGGTGATTGTGCAAGGTTGGCAACTTCATCGGCAAGGGCTGGCGACCATTCGCTCACATGATGAGGATGGATGCCTACAGCAGCAAAGACATCATCGTGCTTTTCCGCAAGTTCGATCGCGATCTGACTTGTCTGGAGATCAACCCCCGGAATGAGTATCCTCTCCACTCCCGCCGACCTTGCCCTTTCCAAAACTTCCTCCCGGTCGGCATCATACGTCGGCAGGTTCAAGTGGCAATGGGTATCCACCAATGTGGTTAGATGTTCGTTCATTTAACTCCGACCAACTTGAGGCCATCTTCGAGCAGAGGCTTAACGTGATCCTCCTGTGTGGTTTCACAATATACGCGAACGATTGGTTCGGTCCCAGAAAAACGGACCAGCAGCCAACCGCCATCCTCAAGCGAGAATTTATAACCATCCACCTTAAGGATGTCTGTCACTTTCAAACCGCCCACCTCTTTCGGTTGGGCATTGGAGATATTCTCTTTATATTCTTCCCGTTTCTCGGGGGACATAGGTGTGTCGATCCGATCGTAGTAATGGGGACCAACTTTCTCGAAGAGCAGTTCGACAAGTTGGCTTGGTTTCCGATCGAGACGAACCATCATATCTAAAAGATACAATCCAGCCAGTATGCCATCCCGCTCAGGGACATGACCACGGAAGGCATAACCGCCGGATTCCTCGCCGCCAATCAGGGCATCAACTTCGAGCATCTTCGGCGCAACATATTTGAAACCAACACCCGTTTGGAAAACCGGGACATCGTATATTTCTCCGAGTTTCTCGAGCATCGAAGTAGTTGAGAGAGTCTTGACGATTGGACCACGTTCCCCTCTGACTTCTAGGAGGTAGTACGCGAGAAGCCCAAATACACGCAGCTGGTTGACGAATTTCCCATGTTCGTCACCCAATCCAACCCGATCCGCGTCGCCATCAGTGATGAGGAGCACGTCGGCGTTTTCTGCAACGGATCGCTGCAAGCCCACATCGATATTGGGTGGGATCGGCTCCGGACGTGTCATCTCGGGGAATATCGGATTGCGCGTGTTGTGGATCTCGATCACCTTTGTGGAGCCGCCAGATAGGAGTTTAGAAAACCATCCAGCGCCATTTCCCCACATTGCATCTACCAGGATTGTTAAATTTGCGTCTCGAAGAGTGTCTAGGTCCACCAGCTTCTCCAACTGGGCGAAGTACGCGAGGCTGGCATCGAAACGCTCAACTGCACCAGAAGCAAGCGCCTCGCGGATATTCACGCGCGGGATTTTCTGGTCGTCATCGGGAATCCCGGCTTCGATGATTCCGAGGCCTTCAGGGTCGATCGCTCCGCCATATTGATCTCTTACTTTAAAACCATTATCGGACGATGGGTTATGGGATGCGGTGATATTAATCGCTCCGGCAGCACCCCGGTGGACCGCGGAATAGGAGATCGTTGGAGTGGGTGTAGGACCATCCGTGAGAAGTACGTGGAAACCGTGGCCGGCCATCACCTCTGCCGCAGATTCCGCAAAAGCCTGGGACGCAAAACGTTTGTCAAAACCGATGACAACTGGTTTTTCCGATCCTTCAACCTCAAGAAGGTATTTAGCAAAACCATGACTGCAGCGGCGGACAGCTTCAAAAGTATAGTTATCAGCTATTCGCCCTCTCCAGCCATCTGTACCGAATTTGATTGGATTCCGTGTCATTCTGCCTCCCCGGATATCGGAGTTAGTTTGCCAACGAGTGGGCGCTTACAAGAAGTAGGTCAGGCGAATGTCTTGCCCTGGCCTCGCAAGTGAATAAGGCGCTTCCGCCCAATGTGATACGAGTTCAAAGGTCGGTGCAATTGCATTCAACTAACCAATAGGATAAGGATGTAAATCAACCGAAAGATTATACCGTGAAAGAAAGCATGGGACTAGAGAAGCTTGTCAAAGAGAGACGTTCATGATAGACTTTTCTCCGTTGCAACGCCTGTACCCAGGCGTTCTTTCCGCTCTCAACCAACTTCGCCCGAAGTTGTTGTGAGGGTAAACCCGAGGAAAGGAGGACCTCTATGCGCAATTACGAAGTTGCATATATTGTTGACCCCGATGTAGATGAAGAAGGCCTTGAAGAACTCGAAGCAAAAATCACTGGTTGGATTGATGCTGCCGGTGGCAAGATCGGGGAAATCGACCGTTGGGGGAAGCGTCGGCTAGCTTATTCTATCAACAAGAAGAATGAAGGGTATTACATCTTCATTCAAGCCGAAATGCCAACAGAGGCACCAGTCGCAGTCGAGCGAGATATGAGTTTGAATGAAGAACTCATGCGCTTCATGGTGACGCTCCAAGAGACGACTTAACCCGTTTTCTCGACAATTTACCTACATCACTCGTAGGAGCAAGGCGAGATGAGTCGAGGTTTAAACAAGTTATTGATCATCGGTCACCTGGGGCGTGATCCTGAGATGCGTTATACACCATCAGGTAAACCGGTCACAACCTTCAGCGTTGCTACATCGCGAACATGGCACTCCGATGATGGTGAGCGTCATGAAGACACCGAGTGGTTTAATGTCGTGGCATGGGGGGGATTGGCTGAGATATGTAACCAGCATCTTCGGAAAGGAATGCAGGTTTACGTTGAAGGCCGGCTGCAAACCCGACGTTGGGAAGACGCTGAGGGGAATAAACATTTCACAACGGAGCTTGTCGCCAAAGAGATGATTATGCTTGGCGAGAAGAAAGAGACAGTCCGCACGAGTTTTGACCAGGACGAGGAAGATGGCGAGTTCCCCTTCTAAAAACTAGTACATCTGAGCTTGAGAAAAGAATGGAGAGATTGCTTTGGCAGAACAACAGAATTCATCAGGAAGAGGTTCAACAGGCACAAGATCAAGAGGTGGGCCGCGTCGACAATATCGTAGACGCCCTCGACTTTGCAAGTTTTGTGCAGATAAGACAACGCATATTAATTACAAACAGCATGAGCTCCTTAAACGTTACATCAAGGAATCTGGGAAAATCCGCTCCCGCCGTGAGACAGGAAATTGCGCCACACACCAACGCATGGTTGCCGGTGCGATCAAGAGGGCACGCCATATGGCTTTGCTTCCCTTCACGGTCGAGAGATTGCGTTAGTACCAACCTGGAGTCGCAGGTGAGCGAGGGGAGTCATTCGAATATGAGCGCTCTCTTGCCTGGCTTTCTCGATTCAAATCGTGACTTAGATTGCCGTTGGGGGAAGAAATCGGAGCTCACGAATTGCGAAGGAGTTAATGTGGCATGACGAAGCAACGGGCTCCACAACTCACAACGAAAAAGCATCTGGCTCGTGCAGAACGGGAACGAATCCAAAGCCGCTGGCTCTTGGGAGTTGTTATCACAATAGCAGTAGTCGCGATTGGAATCCTGGGCTATGGCTGGATTGATAGCGCATATATACAACCTAAAACGACGGTTGTGACTGTTAATGAAGATACGATCACACAGGGCGAGTTTCAAGGACGGGTGCGGATCCATCAGCGTGAACTCCTCGGCCAGTTAAATTCGTATATGCAAATGGAGCAACTCTTCGCGTCCGATCCACAAACTTTAGCAAGCATCCAAGAACTCCAGAATCAGATCCGAACACAACTCGCATACCCGGAACTCGTCGGCCAAGAAGTGATTTATGAGATGACCCGCGAGACCTTGATCCGGCAAGAAGCCGAGAAAATGGGAATTCACGTTCTTCCGGAAGAAATCGAACGGCGGCTCCACCAAAGCTTTGGCTTCTACCCGGAGGGGACGCCTACTCCGTCCCCAACGTTAACACCCGACGCCACCCACGTAGCGGCGATTGCAGCCGCGTCTGATCCGACAACAGAACCATCCCCGACATCTACGCTCCCGCAGACTCCTATTCCAACAGCAACTCCGTATGTTCTAGAGGCTTATGAAAAAGATTACGAAGAGTTCGTTGATTCCCTAAATGACTTCAAAATCAGCGAAGAAGACTTCTATGCATATATCGAAGCACAGTTGCTTGAAGAGAAGGTTAGGGAGCAATTTGAACCGGAGTTTGAACGAGTTGCGGAGCATGTGCTTATCCAACATATACTTGTCTTCGACGAAGAAATTGCTCAAGAAGCGCTGGATAAAATTGAGTCTGCGGATGCTTGGGATGACATCGCTCTGGAGTATTCTGAGGATCAGAACTCTCGTGAGTCCAGCGGGGATCTGGGGTGGAATACGCAGGACGACCTGGTTAGAATCTTCGGCCAGATGGGTTTTATCGCTTTCTCAGCACCGATTAATGAAGTTATCGGACCGATCGAATCGCAGTACGGCTGGCATCTCCTGCGCATTGTTGACCGACAGGACCGAGAGATATCAGATGCTGCCTATCAAGAAGCTGTCGATAATGCTTTCGAAAGTTGGATCGATGCATTAACCGCAGAGGCAGAGATCATTGTCGTCGATGATTGGCAGGATCATCTCCCGTCATCGGGTCCATTGGGTATCTGATCAAACGATAAATTCTTATATGCAATTCCAAGTCAACCAGGGATAAAAAGTGGGCTGAGTCGATCTTAGACTCAGCCTATTTTGTCAGGATAGGCCCTTGAGCGCGCTTTGGGACGGCGCTATACTGTGCACAGGGTTAAACAAGTACGTGGATATTCAAGGTCTTCTCGATTCTCTGCCAGAAAAGACTTCTCCTGCCGAGCGGGAGATAGTTCAGCGCGCTTTCTTGGTCGCGGATAAAGTCCACCGCAAGCAAAAACGAGCCTCAGGAGAACCTTATATCAACCACTGCCTCGCCGTTGCGGGCATACTTGCTGACTTGGGTGCGCCTATCCCCCTTATTGTCTCTGGATTGCTTCATGACACCGTCGAGGATACTCCGATCACGCTGGATGACATCGAGCGTGACTTCGGAGAAGAAGTCCGCACACTCGTCGATGGTGTAACGAAGCTAACTCAACTTCCAAGAGTAAGCCACAGTGGGAAGCGGGCTCGAGACCCACTCGCCTTGAAAGGTGATTTGGCGAAAGAAACCCTACGGAAGACGTTTCTTGCAATGGGTGATGATGTCCGTGTCGTCGTGATCAAGCTGGCAGACCGACTGCACAATATGCGTACCCTCTCTCACTTGCCTCCAGCAAAGCAAACAAGGATTGCTAAGGAAACACTGGAGATTTTTGCGCCGCTGGCTAGCCGCCTTGGTATCTGGCAAATGAAGTGGGACCTTGAAGATTTGGCTTTCCGCTATGCCTTCCCCGAGCAATATAAAGAGATCGCAGCACTCGTGTCCCAGAGGCGGGAAGATCGTGAGAAAAAGCTTGGAAAGGTCACGGCTGAATTAAGGCGATACCTCTTGGAGTATGAAATCGAGGCGGAAGTAACAGGCCGGCCCAAACATCTCTATTCCATCTATCGGAAGATGGAGCGAAAGGGTGTGCCCATTGACATGGTATATGATGTGCGCGCCGTGCGAGTGGTTGTCGAAAGCGAATCCTTATGTTACCTAGCATTGGGCGTCATTCACAACCACTGGAAGCCTGTGCCGGGCACATTTGATGACTATATCGCCACTCCGAAGGACAACTTCTATCAGTCGTTGCACACTGCGGTTATTTATGATGATGGCAAAACCCTGGAAGTACAAATACGAACACCAAAAATGCATGAGAATGCGGAATATGGGATCGCGGCGCATTGGCGTTATAAAGAGGGGCGGTCGCGAGATGATTCGTTCGAACAGCGTGTAACGTGGCTCCGCCGTTTAATGGAGTGGCGTCAAGATGTCGATGACGCCGGCGATTTCGTCGCGGCGATGAAATCGGACGTGTTCGATGACCGTGTCTATGTCTTCACACCTAAAGGAGACATCATCGATCTTCCCGCAGGCTCAACTCCGATTGACTTCGCCTATCACATTCATACATCCATTGGCCACCGTTGTCGTGGAGCGAAATTGAATGGGAAGCTTGTATCACTGGATACGCAACTCCATACAGGCGATGCGGTAGAGATTCTCACAGCGAAGCGCGGAGGTCCGAGCCGGGACTGGCTGAACCCGAGCCTGGAAATGGTAAAAAGTCAGCGTGCAAGGGGTAAGATTCGCCATTGGTTTCGACGCCAGGACCGCGAGCAGAATGTGTCCCACGGACGGCTACTTCTTGAACGAGAAATCCGCCGTTTGGGTCTGGATGGAATGGCATATGAGAAGATAGCAGGCGATTTGGGCTATTCCAACGTCGATGACCTCTTAGTGGCTATTGGTTGTGGTGATCTTAATATCAACCGAATCATCACAAAGTTAATCCCTGAAGAAGATCTGGAACGGGAACTGGAGGCGCTGGACGAGTCGGCTGAATTACTGACCGAGTTGGAAGCGGAAGAGGTGCACATCCTCGGTTTATCCGGTTTGCTAACAAGACTCGGTCGCTGCTGCAATCCGGCTCCAGGGGATCCGATCGTAGGGTATATCACTCGGGGACGGGGAGCGAC
>DAOWMX010000122.1 GCA_030642885.1 Anaerolineales bacterium
ATCGACGTTGATGAGGTGAGCAGTTTGCGAGGTTAGCCTCGCCTGCGGAGGGATTGGATGGTTCTTCTTGAAGTGGTGCAGGGTGGAGGGCTTTTCGCCTACGCACCCTTGATCATCGCCCTGCCAATCTTGGGCTTGATCACCAACATCATCTTCGGCCGCCGACTCGGTGAGCGGTTTGCGGGCATCGTCGCCAGCGGTGTGGTCGCGCTTGCATTTGTAATCGCGATACTGCAATTCCTGGCGCTGCAAGCCCATCCAGAGGGCGTTACGATCCCCATCGCCGAATGGATATCGGTCGGCAGTCTATCGGTTTCATGGGCTATCAAAGTAGATACACTTTCGACGACGATGATGCTTATGGTTACGGGCGTCAGCACACTGATCCATATCTATGCAATTGGGTATATGCATGAAGATGTTCGTTTCCAAGGGGACCCCGGCCGCTACACGCGTTTTTTCATCTTCTTCAATCTATTCGTCGCGGCGATGATGGTGCTGGTCTCGGCGGATAACTACCTGATGATGTTCGTAGGCTGGGAGGGCGTCGGCCTCTGCTCCTACCTGCTGATTGGTTTCTGGTATGAAAAGGGGGAAGACGGAATAGGCAACGCAGTCGCCGGCAAGAAAGCTTTTATAACCAACCGCATCGGAGATTTTGGCTTCTTGATCGCTATGTTCCTGATCTTCGGGGCTGTGGGAAGTCTGGGTTTTGAAGAGGTGTTTGATTGGGCGCATGCGTTCGGCGAGGAAAATGTCCTCATCATCTCCGTGATAACTTTGTTCATGCTTCTCGGGGTTGCAGGGAAGTCGGCACAGCTCCCGCTGTTTGTGTGGTTGCCAGACGCAATGGCAGGCCCTACGCCGGTGTCTGCCTTGATCCATGCTGCCACGATGGTCACGGCGGGCGTTTATCTCATTGTTCGGAGTAACCCCCTCTTCAGCGTGACCGCGTCAACTTCGAACATTGTGGCGATCGTAGGTACGGCAACTGCATTCTTTGCAGCGACCATCGCGGTGGGTCAGTTCGACATTAAAAAGGTGCTTGCTTACTCCACGATAAGTCAGTTGGGATTCATGGTCGCGGCAGCAGGCCTCGGTGCCTATGTAGCGGCAATATTCCATCTGATAAATCATGCATTTTTTAAGGCGCTCCTCTTTCTTGCCTCCGGATCGGTGATCCAGGGTATTGAGGCCGGGCATCACCATGCTGAGCATGAAGGCGCTGATATTGAAGAGCCATTCGATCCCCAGGATATGCGCAACATGGGTGGACTCCGCTCGCGCATGAAAGTCACTTTCTGGGTTTATCTCATCGGCGCTCTGGCGCTCTCGGGTTTCCCACCACTGGCAGGGTTTTTCTCCAAAGATGAAATTCTCGTGGATGCACGTCTGGAGAATCCCGCGTTGTTCTTCTTGCTGCTGGCAGCTGCTTTCTTGACGACGTTCTATATGGGGCGCCAGGTGTTTTTGGTTTTCTTCGGTAAGGCAAGGAGTGAACCGGCTGCACATGCTAAAGAGAACCCCCCGGTGATGTGGGTCCCCCTGGTCATCCTGGGTGTGCTTTCCGTCGTGTCAGGTGCATTGAATTTACCCAAGATCCATACACTCACCGACTGGCTCGGCACCACGATTGAGCATGTGCATATCACCGAGTTCAGCTTCAGTGTCGCAGGGTTGGCGGTCGTTTTCTCGATTGTAGCGGTTGTTTTGGCGTGGATGATTTATGGCCGCAAACCAATTGAGAAGGGCGAGGCCGATCCATTACGAAAAATTTTAGGTCCTATCTTTGTGGGCATGGAAAACAAGTGGTGGGTTGACGAGCTATACGATTTTCTATTCATCCGTCCTTATGTTGCCATATGCTGGTTCCTTGCGGATGTTGTGGATTGGCGCATTTTGCACGATTGGTTCCACGACAGCGTATTGGCAAGCGCTTACCGCAATGGAAGCCAGTGGCTTGCTCAGGTATTCGATCTCGGCATCATCGATGGGATCGGAAATGGTCTTGGAAATATAACCAAAGGGGCTTCGCAGCGTCTCAGGTTTGTGGAAACAGGATACGTTCGGAATTATGCCCTGGCGATATTGGTCGGGGGATTGCTGACGTTGACATACTTCATTTTCGGATAATGTGGCTGAGGAAATGCCTATGAATCTTTCGTTCTCCATACTCTCTTGGGTGACATTCATCCCGGTCCTGGGCGTCCTGGTGCTCTTGTTTTTGCCTAAGGACCGCCGGAATCTCCTGCGATGGGTCGCCGTGCTGACCTCCATGGCTGCTTTCGGGCTCTCCCTGGTCATGCTAGCGCAGTTTGACCAAACGAACGCCTCGCTGCAGATGGTCGAGAGGCTGCCGTGGTTCCAACTAGCAGGGATGCAGATCGAGTATTTCCTGGGGGTGGACGGGTTGAGTATTTTGCTCGTTCTGCTTACAACCTTCCTCACACCGATCTCGATTATCTCCACCTGGAGTGCGGTTGAAGAGCGTGTGAAAGAATTTTTAATCTTCTTCCTGTTACTCGAAGTGGGAATGGTGGGCGTCTTCCTGTCTCAAGACATCTTCCTGTTTTACATCTTCTGGGAATTCACCCTCGTGCCGATGTATTTTCTGATCGGAATATGGGGAGGACCAAGAAGGGTCTATGCCGCCATCAAGTTCTTCCTTTACACAATGGCGGGGTCGATCCTGATGCTGCTGGCGATCCTGTGGCTCGGGATTACCTTCGAATCCTTCTCGGTTCCTGACCTCATCGCACAAGGCGGAATACCGGGAAGTGTTCAAACGTGGTTGTTCCTGGCATTCGCGGCCGCTTTCGCCATCAAGGTCCCAATGTGGCCTCTACACTCGTGGCTTCCGGATGCACACGTGCAAGCGCCGACGGCGGGATCGGTCATCCTTGCGGGTGTGCTGCTAAAGATGGGCACCTACGGTTTCCTGAGGTTTAATATTCCGCTATTCCCTGAAGCATCAATCCGCTTCGCCCCGTGGATGGCTCTCCTGGCGGTGATTGGAATTATTTACGGTGCGGCAGTTTCCTACGCGCAGAAAGATGTAAAGAAGCTGGTTGCATACTCCTCTGTGAGTCACCTGGGCTTTGTCGTGCTCGGTCTGTTCGCGTTGAACCCATTGGGGATCCAGGGCGGGATTCTGCAGATGGTCAACCATGGTCTGAGCACAGGCGCTTTGTTCCTTATCGTGGGAATGCTCTACGAACGGCGACATACGCGCGAGATGGATGACTTCGGTGGGTTGTGGAAGGTGATGCCGATTTACGGCGCATTAACTTTAATAGTGACGCTTTCCTCAATGGGCTTGCCGGGTCTGAACGGATTCGTAGGTGAATTCTCGATACTTCTTGGGGCTTTCGGATCCGAGGCGATCGGATCTCCTATCTTCGCTGGCGTCGCCGCAGTGGGAGTTATCATGGCGGCGATTTACATGCTTTCCATGTTCCAGAAGCTTTTCCTTGGCCCGCTAGACAAGGAGGAGAATAAAGTGGTCAAGGATATCAATCTGCGTGAAATTCTCACCCTGGTTCCTCTGGTGATACTCATCTTCTGGATTGGTCTATATCCCAAACCTTTCTTCAACCTTATTGGACCGTCTGTGGACAAGCTCGTCGCTGTACTACAGGCAGCAAGCGTAGCGGTACACTAAACAATGGACTGGCAAGATTTTCTTTCAGTACTCCCGTTCATCATAGTCGCCGGCTGGGCAACAATCCTCCTGCTGGTTGATCTCTGGATTCCCGCTAATCGCAAGGGGATCACGGCAGGGCTGGCTGTGCTTGGCCTGATAGCGGCGATCGCAGCGGTCATTTCCCGCTTCGGCATTGAGCGCGAAGCCTTTGATGGAATGATCATCGTCGATGGATTTTCCTCATTCCTGCAACTTTTATTCCTTGGCGTTGGGGTGATCGCCATAGCGCAGGCTTATGATTACCTGCGGCGGCGGGATATCGAGCGCGGGGAATACTACATACTACTGCTGTACAGCTTAAGTGGGATGCTCTTAATGGCTTCGGCAGGAGACCTGATCGTTGTCTTCCTCGCGGTCGAGCTACTGTCTATCCCGCTTTATGTCCTTGCCGCCTTCGCAATTCCAAAGGCCGATTCTGAAGAATCTGCTCTGAAGTATTTCCTCTTGGGAGCCTTTGCCTCGGGATTCCTCGTGTATGGTATCGCGCTGGTCTTTGGTTCAACGGGAACAACTGCTCTAAGTGGCATGGTTGCCGCGATTGAGAGTGCTGAAACCACGCCTATTCTGCTGCTTGTAGGGAGCGGAATGATCCTCGTTGGCCTGGGATTTAAAGTTGCAGCGGTGCCCTTCCATATGTGGACTCCAGATGTATATCAGGGGGCGCCCACTTCGGTGACGTCATTCATGGCTGTAGGCGCGAAGGCTGGCGGTTTCGCTGCCTTGCTGAGGATTTTCATTTCTGCTCTGCCGGGTGCGGCTGTGATGTGGATGCCGCTGACGATGTGGATCGCTGCATTAACGATGGCCTGGGGGAATATCGCCGCGATTTCACAGACCAATATTAAGCGGATGCTGGCCTATTCGAGCATCGCACATGCAGGATATATTTTCATGGCTCTGCCGGCTGCAGCGACACCAGAAGTCGCGCCGGAAGCGGTTCGGGCCGCGCTTTTCTACCTGGTGACGTACGCGATCACCAACCTGGGCGCCTGGGGTGTTGTGCTGGCTATGGAGAAAGCGGAAGGCTCGGGATTGGAGATCGAGGATTACAGTGGTCTGGGTAAGAAGCGCCCGGCGCTTGCGTTGGCAATGGCGCTGTTTATGCTATCGTTGACGGGGATTCCTCCCACCGTCGGGTTTATGGGGAAGTTCTATCTCTTCCAAGTCGTCATCGATGCGAATTTGATCTGGCTTGCACTTGTGGGTGTCGTGACCTCACTCATCTCAGCATACTACTACTTGCGCGTGATTGTCGTGATGTACATGCGCGATGGCGAGCCAGAAGTGCGCTCAGAAGCGCTCCTTAATTCTACAATTTTCATCACTGCTTTTGGGACATTCTTCTTCGGGATTTTGCCCGGTTTCCTCTTGAAGATGATCAATCAGGTCAGTCTGCTGGATTTGTTTCGATAACCGAAAAGCAGGCTGCTTTATGTAATGAATCCCGCGGCGTGGCTGTCGCGGGATTATTTTTAGATTCTCCTCCATTTCCTGTGGGAAGGTGACATAAACGCGGAACCCTTAGTTGATGGACCTTTAATATGCCGGAATCCGAAGATGCGATAAATCGCTTTTTCCCATTTCTTCCCCCCTATCGGGGACGTGGGTGCAGTAGTCTGCCCCCACACCCCCTGACAACGATCGATTTGGCTTTACGTTTCAAAGGGATGTCTCTAAGGAACTCTTAGCAACACCTATGGAATGTACATCATGGCTCTTCCCACGCTGGTGAGGGGTTGTTGGTTGTATGTGGAGTGGGGAAGCTCTGCTTCCGGTCGCAGGCGAAGCCTGCGCTATGAGGGAGGCGTGTTAAACCTCCCGCAGGTTCGAAACCTGTGGGAGGTTGGGGATAACAGGTTGCATGAGGGCGACGAGCCGACATACGGGTTTCCCTATGATTTGCTAATGCTCTGGGTACCGCAAATCCGCCAGGTCACCCACACAACTTGGAGGAGAAACTATTTTTTCAGTATTGGTGGACAATGTGTACATATTAGGGTATGTGTTCGACAGAGCGGAATAGGGTGTGGAGAAGGGCGCAGAAATAGTAGAAGAGACCCCCATGCTTTTTTGAGAGCTATCGTTTATAGTTGCTCTGATTTGAACCGGCAGGAGAGCTTAATGGGTGTAGCTCGGGCGCATCTCGTAATCCAGGGGAGAGTTCAGGGGGTGAGCTTTCGCTATCATACAATGCAGGAGGCGCGAATACTCGGTCTCACAGGATGGGTGCGGAATCTCTGGGATGGACGTGTTGAAGTATTAATTGCTGGCGATGAGGATGCGGTAAAGCAAATGATCGAGTGGTGCCAACAAGGGCCTCCCTCTGCGGTTGTCGAGAATGTCGAGGTCGCCTGGGAAGAACCTGCTGCAGAATTTAACAATTTCCGCGTTCGGATAAACGCAGGCGGGGGGTCTTCTTGAGCAATCCTCCCGAGATCCAGGCATACCGTTTCGGTCGAATCGTCATTGATAGTGTTGTTTACAATCGAGATGTGATCATCTTCCCCGACCGGGTACTTTCCAACTGGCGGCGAAGAGACGGGCATAATCTGGCACTCGAGGACTTAGTCGAAGTGCTGGAAGGCGACCCAGAAGTCGTCATCCTTGGGCAGGGTGCTTTTGGGAGGATGAAAGTATCGGACGATGTTCGCGAATCGATAACAGAGCGGGGGATTGAGCTTATTGTTTTTCGGACCGAAGGGGCTAGTAAGGCGTATAACGAACTGCGTGAGCGACGACGAGTGATTGCTGCGCTCCACCTCAGTTGTTGACTAAACCCCGATATTCTACTTATATTCCATTTGTAAATCTATAGAGTCTCTTCCCTAAGAATAATCTTTCTGGCGAGCGCCGCGGACATCCGCGGAGAGCCCCAAGCTACGGAGCGGCAGTGTGAAAATGAAGGATTTCGATCTCTCACAATATGGAGTTCTCTGGGATCTCGATGGGGTTTTGATCGATAGTTCCCAACAACACCTCGAGAGTTGGATAAACGTTCTGCCCCGATTTGGTTTAACAATGTC
>DAOWMX010000313.1 GCA_030642885.1 Anaerolineales bacterium
CTCTCGATTTCTTGTGAAATGATGAAAGTAAGTTTATCCCGCCCCGCTTTGGCGAGCTCCCCGAGAGCAACGCCAAGTTTGGTTGCAGGGTTTTCTTGCACATTGGCCTGTTCATGGCTCGCATGGGCGACGGAAAGTGCCCGGTCCAATAAGGCGTCGATGTCCATGCCAATAAGAGCAGCGGGAACCATCCCGAAATAGGAGAGCGCCGAATAGCGCCCACCGATATCCGGGTTATTGAGAAAGATGCGGCGGAAGTGGACCTTCTTAGCTAGTTTCTCGAGATTACTTCCAGGATCCGTGATGGCGACAAAATGCATCCCTGCTTGATCCACCCCTACAGCGTGAGCGATTTTCGTGTACATGAATTTGAAAAGTGAGAGTGTCTCTACAGTCGAGCCGGATTTTGTAGATACGATAAATATCGTTTTCGCAATGTCGATCTTCTCAAGAAGGTTGAGAATCGCACCGGGGTCGGTGCTATCGAGCACGAATAAATCAGGATAACGTTCAGCGCTGCCGAAGGTCGTCCGAAATACATCTGGGGCGAGACTGGAGCCGCCCATCCCTAGCAGGACGACATATTGAAACCCGGTTTCACGAATTTCATCCGCGAATCTCTTGAGTTCCGGAACGACTTCCTTCATCTCGGCGGGCACGTGAAGCCAGCCGAGGCGATTGGCGATCTCGTCTGGTTCAGATTTCCAAACGGTGTGATCGTGTTTCCAGAGCCGTTTGAGGATGTCCTGTTCCTGTATAACCTTTAAGCCATGCTCCAGGGCATCTGAGGTTCCGCCGAGTTCAAAGTGGATAGTTTCATCCTTCATTTGCATCTCCACGTTTTCCCTCGATACTGGTGAGCATCGTTCGGAAAGCCTTTGCGAAAGCATCTACACCCTCTCTCAGAAGCTGATCAGTAATTTCATTAATATCGATGCCGAGTTCTGAGAGCTGTTGAAGCTCCGCCTTAGCAGCCTCAAGATCATGCTCCAGGGTGTGCGCGATCGTCCCATGATCTATGAAAGCCTCGAGCGTAGCTGGTGGAACGGTGTTCACAGTATCTGGCCCGATGAGAGAATCTACATAAAGCGTATCAATATAAGCCGGGTTCTTCGTGCTCGTGCTCGCCCACAACGGGCGCTGCACCCATGCACCCTTCTCCGCCAGAGCCTCCCATCGTTCACCCGAGAATATCTCCTTGAAACGATCATAGGCTACCTTGGCGTTAGCAACAGCAATCTTCCCTTGCAGCGATTCCGACCCAATTTCACCAAGAGCGCGGTCAACTGCAGTATCCACCCGACTAACAAAGAAAGATGCGACCGAGGCGACATAGCTCAGATCCCCTCCGCGACGATCAAAAGCAGCCAACCCCTTGATGTAAGCTTCTGAGGATGCTTCATAGCAAGCCATTGAGAAAATCAGGGTCACATTCACATTGATGCCTTCTCCAATCAATGTCTCTATCGCCGGGATGCCCGCGCTAGTCACAGGAACCTTGATCATCACATTTGGCCGATCCACCTCTGCATAAAGCCGTCGAGCTTCAGCAATCGTGCCCTCGGTATCGTTCGCCAGCTCAGGGCTGACCTCAATGCTTACATAACCATCTTTGCCACCTGTGTCAGCATAGGTTGTGCGCAGTAGATCTGCTGTTCGCTGAATATCTTCGATGGCCAGTGTTTCATAGATTTTTTTTACGGGCAGACCCGCAGCCAAGAGAGGGTTAAGGCCCTGGTCGTAATCGGAGCTTCCAGCGATCGCCTTTTCGAAGATCGATGGGTTTGACGTCACGCCGGTTACACCGGATTTGAACATTTTTTCGAATTCACCAGACTCCAGTAAAGCCCTGCGGATGTTGTCATACCAGATAGACTGGCCAAGATCATTTAAAGATTTCAGGTCTGCCATAAGAACACTCCTGCTCATAGATTCTAGAGATCAAAATGGATTAATATTTCATCCGGTCCCAAAGACCGGGATTAGTGCGCCATGAACTGCACTTGCCGAATCCGAAGCGAGGAAAAGGATGACCTCGCTAATTGCCTGTGGAGTTACCCACCGGGAGAGATCCGCATCCGGCATCGCCTTTCGATTCGCTGGTGTATCAATAGTTCCGGGAAGCACTGCGTTTACATTGATGCCTTCGCGCTTGAGCTCAGCGGATAGGCTTTCGGTCAACCTCAGTACCGCGCTCTTCGACATCGCATACACACCAGATTTTGCCAAGCCTTTCGTTCCCTGACGAGCGCCGATGTTGATGATCTTACCGCCTCCTGCTTTCAACATATGCGGGATGGCTGCCTGGCAACTCAGAAAGGTTGTCCTGGCATTCAGATCCATCAAGAACTCCATCGTTTCTATAGGAGTCTCGTGAACGGGGGTTCCTGCTTGATAACCACCGACAGTATTGACCAGGACATCGACGTGGCCATGAAATGAGATTGCCTTTGAAATTGCGTCGTTGACCGATTCTTGAGAGGCCATATCAACCCCGTCAATCAGGAGGTGTTTATCCAATCTCGAAATTGTAGGGAAGATCTCCTTAAGCCGGCCCTCTTTTCGATCCAGAAGGACCAA
>DAOWMX010000243.1 GCA_030642885.1 Anaerolineales bacterium
AAGCTGATGAAGCAGCTTTTTTATAATATCTCCTTGTTTATCGTTATTGCCCATTTGTAGGTGATAACCATGGTCCAAACCGCCACCTCCTTACCTGTCTGCCTTCGGCACAGGCAGGCGCTCTTTCTAACCCTTAACTGCCCGATAGCCCAGCCAGCAGAAGTACGTTACCAGGATGCCTTGAAGGATTGGGAAAAGGATGTAATAAGGTGGCTCTTTTGGAATCCTCATAATCACGTGAAAGATTATCGGCTGAAAGATAATCTCGATACCTAACACGATACCGATGATGAAGCCCCAGTGGATGCGAAAGAGGCAGGTGACGAACGCCAGGACGTATGCAGCAGATAAGGTTACCACAGCAAAGACCATCGGATGAGTGGCAGTCCCGGCAGTAGTCATTGCACCTGGTAATTCCGCCACCAGTTTGTGAGCAAGCTGGATGAGAATCAAACCGGCCGCAGCTTGGACTTCCATCGGCAATCTCTTTGATTTAAACATAACTCCTCCTTTCCTCGGTATTTCTTCTCATCTTTACGCCTTCCGCCCGATGTCCAGGTCCATCGGACCCCAGTCCGTGTCCAGCGTGCATGAACGGACGGATTCACAAAATGATTTTAGTAAGCGATCAATCAACGCCTCGATATCTGTGCTCTCCAAACTTCTATCCTCATCCGCTTGGAGCAAGCCCCGATCGATCGCGCCGTGAAGGGCCAGTAACGGGATGTCGTAACGTAAGTTGGCCTCTTCGAGCATCAGTTTGCTCATGTGGTCACCTTTCCTTCCGGAGAAATTCTTGCTGACTGCCCTACTTGCTCACCAAACAGCTCCTTATAGCGCGGACAAAAAGCGAGCAGATCCCGGTGCATTCCCTCACCGCGAATCTTGCCTTCTTCCAGAAACACGATCCGGGGGAAGTTTCGCACGGAAGATAAGCGGTGCGAAATCACGACGACGGACTTGTTCGCCATGCCGTGCAGCACGTTCTCCAGAATCTTCTCCTCGCGGATTGAGTCTATATTGGCTGTCACTTCGTCCAGCAGCAACACGGGCCGATCCATCAGTAGCGCCCGCGCCAGGCAAACACGCGCCTTTTCACCCCCGGAGATGGCAAACCCGCTTGGACCGAAACGGGTACTCATCCCCTCCGGCAGACCATCGACAAACTCCTCCAGGCCCACTACCCGCAGGGCGTTCTGGATCTCGGCAGCGCTTCGCTCCCGGCCCAGGGTGAGGTTGAACTGGAGATCAGCATCAAACATATACGCCGCCTGACTGACCGACGCGATCTGCTCGCGCAGTGAGGGAGCGTTCTCCTGGTTCACTTGTGTGTCGTCGACCCGTACCTGCCCGCGTTGTGGGAACTGCATCCCACGTAGCAGCGCAAAGATGGTGCTCTTGCCCATTCCGGATGGCCCTACGATGGCGACCTTCTCTCCTGGCTGAATAGTGAGCGAGAAATCCTGCAAGATAGGTTGGCCGTCGCGATAAGCAAAGCCCACTCTTTCCATCTCCATCCGGCCGCGTTCAAAGGGGAAGGGCTGTTCCCCCTCCGATTCATGCTCCAAAAATCTCAGGATATTGTTGAGCTGACCGCCGTAGTTCAACGAGTAGCCCATGGCGAAGCCGGCTGCCATGAGTGAATCGTTGACTAGATTTACTGCAACATACAACATCAACAACTCTGCTACACTGATCTCTCCTTGGTGCACCAGGTAACCGCCAAGGACCAAGAACAAAGGTATCGCCAGTTTCGTGGTTCCCACCGTGATCGAGTTCACTCCCCACTCCAAAAAGTAAGTCACAAACCATCTCAGGTTGGCCTTTCGGGCCAGATTGCGTATTTGCCTTACATGGAAAGCGACGGCGTTGAATAACTTGACCGTCAGGATGCCATTGAGGGTATCGGTAACAAAGGATTCAAACCGGCTGTTGGCTTCGGAGTAGCGCGCATGGGCGGCGACAAAGGCCTTGCTCAACATGCGAGGGATAAAGACCAGAAACAGTACAGGTAATGTAGGAACGATCGCTAATACCCACGATACTTGCGCGATGATGTAACACAGACCGGCCGCGCGCGCGAGGTTATAGGCGGCTACCCAGAACATCTCCAAGAACTCGCCCCCGCTAATCTGGCTAAATAGCACGTTTGTCAACTCGCCCGAGGAGGTTTCAGTGTAACGATGAGGGGGAATATGCAAAAAATGCTTCAAGAGGCTCACCTGAAGATCGCGTACCGGGAGTATTAACGAGTCCCTGAATACGTTGAGAAGTGCAAACAGGTGAATACCATATCCTGCTACTGCCAGGCCGATGACCCATAGGCCGTTCCTGATCGGATCGATCTGGTTGATCAAATTCTGAAAGCGCAAAACCATTAAGATATACAGAGGTATCTCCAGCATAGCTAGTAGGAACCACCCCACCACCCTAAGGGAATACTTCCTGTGATGTAGCCGAAAGACGCGCCAATAGATCCGGACCATCTGGCTCATGAGGCTACCCCTGGTTCCATCTGGTAAGCGAACAGCTCTTGAAAGCCCGGCGACGCGACGACCTCCTCAGTCGGACCGTCGAGGACGATGCGGCCCTCAGAGAGCACGATGATGCGAGGGAATAGCTTCAGCGTTGAAAGTCGGTGCGTTACGCCGACTACCGTGGAGGGCCTTTCTAATAGAAACCGGTAGATGCGTTCCTCGGTCTCCGAGTCGAGGGATGCGGTGGCCTCGTCGAGGATAAGGATCTCCGGCTGACGCAGGATGGCGCGTGCCAGGGCGATGCGCGCCTTCTCGCCGCCCGAGACCGTAGCGCCATCCGGCCCCAACCGGGTGTCCAGCCCGTCGGGGAGAGTCTGGACGAACTCTTCCAGCTGCACCAACTGTATAACACGTTCCAGTTCCGCTTCAGGGATGGTGCGCCCGTAGGTTAGATTCTCGCGCAGCGTCGTCTCAAACAGGTAGGGATCTTGTGGCACAAAGCCGACCAGCGCGCGCAGGGTGGACGGGTCTGCCTTGTTAGCAGGAACACCGCCAGCACGCACCTCACCGCCGTCGGCTTCCAGCAGGCCCGGCAGCATCTTAAGCGCCGTGCTCTTGCCCCCACCGCTGCGCCCACAGATCATGGCTTTTTCGCCCTCTCGAATGGTGAGCGACACGCCGTCCAATACGAGCGTGTCGCGCATGCGCCGTGAGACGTCCTTCCATTCAATGTCGTACCCTTGAAGGTGCTTCCCACCCCTGCGTTCCAGCTGTCCGTCCACTATCTCGATCACATCCGCCCAGGCACGTAGCCCAGAAGCAGAGGCCCCTCCCAGTTCGGTCAATGTGCTCAACAGATCGGCCAGCATCACAGCCAGGGTATAGAGGGTGAGAAAGATAGCTCTGTCCACACCGCCCGCCAGCGCCGGGAGAGCAGCGATGAACAACACCACACCCGGTAGTAAGTTCCTTATCATTCCGGTAGTGGTGTTGGCAGCAAGCATGCTGCTCGTGAAGGAGCGAACATTTTTCCAATGCGCTTCCGCTTCTCCAGCAAAGTGATCTACAAAAACCGGTTCAAGGGCGTTTTGTTTGATCTCGTTAAAACCCCGGTAAATATCGCCGGCGGCTGAGGTTAGCCTGCGCCGACTCTCCATGAAGCGACCGAACAGCCTTTCCTGTCGCCGCCTGAACCACCGCATGGCAAAGCAATACAAGCCCAGCAGAATCAAAACACCTAAAGTCAAGGGCAGACTGATAAAAGACATTAATAGTACTAGATACAGTGATTGGATCACTATAAAGACTGGCTCGATCATTCTTATGACGCCATCGGCGGCATCGTTGGCAATCCCCGACACCACAGCCAGCAAGTCACCAGGGCTATGGACGGTGAAATAATCCAGCGGGAAGTTCAGT
>DAOWMX010000255.1 GCA_030642885.1 Anaerolineales bacterium
GAGGAAGCGGTTCTGCTCGGTCAGGAAAAAGCCCGGGGCGATGGCGTTGACCCGAATACGCGGTGAGTGTTCCTGTGCCATATGTACCGCCAACCACCGGGTGAAGTTACTCACACCGGACTTCGCTGCCGAATAAGCCGGGATGCGCGTCAACGGACGGAAGGCGTTCATCGAGGAGAGGTTCAAGATCACGCCCTCACCAAGCTTGGCCATGCCTCGGCCAAAAACCTGGCTCGACAGGAACGTGCCCAACAGGTTGAGATCGAAGACAAACCGCAGCGCTTCCTCGGGCAAATCGAAGAAGGGCAATTCTTCGCTTGTTGTGGCTTTCGAGTTGTTGCCACCAGCAGCGTTGATCAACATGTGAACGCTGCTGTTGAATTCGGTTTGTATGACCTCCTCCGCTTTGTGCATTGTGTCGGGCTTCAGGACGTCGGCATAGACGACGATGGCCTTCCCGGGTCCACCTTCGAAGCGGTCGATCAGGCGGTCCGCAAGCTCCGGTGCCCGGTCGAGAATGGCAACGTTTGCGCAGCAGCCCACAAGTGCACAGGCCATCTCGCCGCCGATGATCCCCGCCCCGCCGGTAATGACGGCCGTTCGATCGCTGAAGTCATACAGTTTCGTCAGTTCTTTAAGGTCCATATCGATTCTCGTCTTACGTGAATGGCTCCAGATGTCTTACAAAATGGGTTTCCAACACCTGGCAGTAAGCTTCCTCATGCGCGACCAACGCCTCTTTTATCGGATCTCCAAGTTGCGATAGCGCTGAACCAAAGGTCACATGCAGCATCTCACGGGCGTCGAATTGATCCAACACGGCAGGTAATTCCTCGTCACCTAGATTTTCAATTTGTGGTGCCCGGGACGGCTCAGCAGAGACGTGATATGTCGCTCGGTCCTGCTCATAGAGCTCAAACGCAAGTCTATAGATGTCGCGGAATAACGCCGGTTTGACGCTCGCTATCGTCCGCACCGCTTCCAAGTAGCTGGTGCCGGCCGTTTTAAGGTGAACCATCCCCGCTGTCTGCCGGGCGAAGATGGGATAAATGCTGAATTTATCAGAGCCGGAATGCAGGCTGAGTTTGTACGGTCCAAGAGTGCGGGCGATAGCGGCGTGCTGAGCCAGGTCAACCTCCAATGCATCCAAATCGCCGATATAATCCACCCCCTTCTCAAATCGTCCGATATACCGCGGCGCCAAACTGACCCATTCGACCCCCAGTCGTTTCAGTTCGCTGGATACGAAGTAGTGTTCCAGGGAGCTGGTCGGGGTCTCGGTCTCGTCCACAGAGATTTCGAGTTCAAAGTCGTCTGTTTGAGCTATTAGATGACGATACAATCGGACGACGTGAGCGATGGCACGAGCATACTTTCCTGCCGCCCGCAACAACGTCTCCTCGGTGAAGGTCAAAGCCAATCCATCGTCCATTATGAACGTTTGATCCAGATAGGCCGCCTGCACATCCGCAACGGTGGTCTCCAGCTCCTCCGCCCATGGCAAAGCGGCGAAATCGTCCCGTAGTGTTGCGAGAGGCGCGGTGTGGGCGGTGTTATCGACATAGTCACCAGGGTCGATAGTAAAAAAAGTGTAACCAGCCGCAACACAGGCGTCGATGTCCTCGGTGCTTTTTAAATGATCGGCGTCGGCGCCCCAGGGTTCACGCCAACTCTCCTGAAAGACACCCCATGTGGCGTCGTCGATCACCTCTTGTGGGCTGCGTCCGGTACGGGCATTCTCGCGCATGGACTGCTGCGCCAGGATGGGGGCGATGCCGCCCACCCGACGAAGGGCGCGGATGTGCCCCGGCGTTGCCAATCCCAGACGATCACCGCAGCCGGCCGATTTGGCGAGACCCAAGGTTTGCGGTCGCAGCCAGAGTAGCTGCTGACGTAACGCTGCAGCGTTGGCTGATGTTAAAGGACAAAGCAGCGCCTCGCCTCGCCGTTCTCCCTCGAAGCCCTTAGACTCGCCTATTATGCCCAAGAGCTTGTGCCTATCCTCTTGTGCGAGGAAGTACGTCGCTGTTTCGGCCTCCGTCACCGAGCGTGGAAAAACCTTCAATCCGGTTATTCGCTCGAGGTGTTCAATCATATAAGTTCGTGCTCCTGTTGTAGCTTACGCAGATGCGTGATTCCGTATTCAGCCGATGTATCCGCGTCGGGTAAAGGCATGAACTCGCCGGATACGAAACCCTTATAACCTACGCCGTATAGGGTTGCTAAGATGGAGCCGAAATCCAGATGCCCCGCGCCAGGGTACCAACGATTGGAGTCAGCAACGTGAAAATGGAATATGCGATCTCCACAAATTCGTATGCTCTCCTCGATGGAAGGCTCCTCAATATTCATATGGAAAGTGTCTAAGAGCAGCCCCATGTTCTCAGCGCCGATACGTTCGACGAGATCCAAGCCATCGCCGACAGTGTGGACGAGGTCGGTCTCGTAGCGATTGAGCGGTTCCAGCGCCAGACGCACATCCTGCTCCGCGGCTGTGAGGCAGCAAGACTGAAGGGCTTCGACGAGATAATCCATCGATTGCTGGTGAGATTGGCCATCGGGTGTGATCCCACGCAGTAGACCGATGATGACGATGGCGCCGAGGCGGGAAGCAAGCGGGACATGACTCTTGATGCGCTCGATCGCAGCCGCGCGCACGGCAGGGTCGTCGCTTGTGAAAGAAAGCTTCTCCTCACCCCAGGCTTGTCCGGTGCCAATGGCCGGCACGGCTAAGCGATTGGCTGAGACGACGCTTTCCAGTTGTTCGGCGTCTACCAGCTTTGGGTCCCGGATGGCCATTTCGACGCCATCGTATCCCCAGCCTGCTATTTTTACTATATTAGGCTCAAAATCACCCTTGAAGGCCACCGCTTGAAACTGGGCGTCGTGTGTTGAAAGTACGATGGAAAGCTTCATCGTGAAGCCCCTTTTAATAGGTTCCCGAATTCTGCGATTGAGTCGATTATGTGTCGTTCTACTATTGGAGCGGGCCAGAGACCCGCTCCAATGGTTTCTTTAAGACGAGAGCGCAGCGTGGATGGTCAGGATTTTGCGATTTGCCCAATTGCTGGGAGTTGATAGACCGGCTTCCAACCCTCGCTCATCGGCTCACGCAGGAACGGTTCCATCGCTTCGGCTGTTCGCAGTGTGACCTCTTCAACAGGCGGTACTTCACCAGCAGGGAAGGCCTCTAGAATATCGTCGACGAGGATGGTCAGATAGCGCAAGATGGCAGCCAAAGGACGTTTGGCCTTCCATGCCTCGGCGTCTGCGGCGTTACCCACGACACCCTCGGGCGTGGCGACGATCTCGATGGCGAAATGACCTTGCCCTTCAGACCATCGGCTTGGCCGGTGATACGGATCCACCGATGTGTCGAAGTGTCCGTCCGGCAAGTAACCTATGCCTTTTGTATTAACCGCGTACTTCATGTCGACCATTTCGGGGAAAAGGTAGAGGCCTAAAGATGTCTCAGCTTCTTCCGCGTGGACAAAGTTGGATCCCCAAATTCCACCGCGATCCTTGGTATAGAAGAACTCACGCACAGCCCGATGCCAGTCGATCACACGATAAATACCCGGGAGCTGATAGCGTTTCTGGAACTGCTGGATGGCGGATTCCAACATCCATAAATGTCCATGGTTGTTGAGGAAGATCTGTTTTCGGAAACCATCATTCCACAAGCCCAGCATGACATCGATGAGCATCTCA
>DAOWMX010000149.1 GCA_030642885.1 Anaerolineales bacterium
AATGCTCCTACCTATGCCTTGTATGCCTTCTATGATTATGATCTGAATCAACTAAACAACTGGGCGAGTGAGTACGATCGTCTATTCGGTACGCTGCAACCGCGAATCCTTTCCGAGGAATGTCAACCAATTCGTCCGTAGGAGATAGCCATGTTTAAGAAATATGGATGCGCTGCTCCACACAGATGCTCCTGGTTGCCCTCTTCATCCTGGCCTTGGGGTCGGTGTTTTTCTTTCTCGAGGGGGTATGGATAGGCTTCTTCGTGGGGATCATCCCGGGCTGGCTCACAGCGCGAATCTACTTGCAGGATGGGAAACCATCAGGCTGCTGGGTTGGGTGCGCCCGCCAGAGGAGTTGACCGAGCATGAGCGTCTCCTGGGAGCGGACCGCTCTCAGCCTTCGCCTCGATCAAGCAGACAGGGAATCCTCATGCGTTACATTTCCTCGCAAAAGCTCTCTTTCATCAGAATCAGCCAAAAGGAAGCGGTAGAGGTCTATAAGCGTGTACTCGAGCACCAACCTCACAATGGTAGGGCCCTGCTTGAAATTGGAATGGCTTGTAAAAAAGCGGGGCGGGTAGATAGTGCTAAATCCGCATACGAGTATGCCCTGTCTACTGGCAAACTCTCGAGACCACAACAAGAATTGGCACGTAAGGAATTACTGATTCTTAATGCTGCGCTCTAACAATTATCATCCCCCTCTTCTTTAATACCTGTCGGATGACAACGCATGCAATTGGAAAAGCCCCCGCTCACGTCCTCCTCGGACGAGCGAGCCCAAATCTTGCACATCTATAGATATAAACCGGTTCCCGCTTCAATATTAAGAGATTCTGGGACCAGAGCTTGGTTGCTATCCGCCGATCGATATGTTAGATTCGATGCACCTCTCGTTTATTGAGGAAGGGGAATGGCTTCGACTCCAAAATCTACGCTCGATGATGGCCTTATCGATGGCCTCCTTTGCGCGATATGCGGCGCGGATGCGCTGCATGTCGTTCACATGGAGAATCTGCCCGATTACGTCGGTTGTGAGAGTTGTAAATCCGCGTTTCTCTCCGAAGACGGCGGCGAACGTGTCTTTTACGGTCAGATCAACGAAGGCTACCCATTGACGGAACGCTTCGCGCTCAAACAGTGGGTTTGGCTGGAGGCGGTCGATAACAGAGCGCGCGAGGAGCGCATTACGCCTGAACAGGAAACCCCACCCTACGCTGAGCCTGAAGTAGAAGAAATTACCCCCCTCGAAACCGAAATCGAAAGCCCTGAAGAACCCATTTCGGAGATAGCTGCTGACATCCTGGAAGAACCCGAATCTGTTAACCTCATCGAAGAACGACTGGGAGAGCTAGATCTTGGTTTAGAAGCGGCTGCGATCCCGGGCGTAAGCGATTTCGAGGGAGATTCAGCAGATCAAACCTCCGAAGAAACGGATGATCTCGCCTCTTATTTCCGGTCAATCACCCCTGATGCAGAGACCGATCTCGAGCCATCCATGCCAGAAGAAAAAGATTTGGATATAAGCGCGGGAATCTTGGGCGGTATCGGGCTTGAAATCGCTGATGAGCAGGCGCTGCCAGAGATCGCAGATGCTCAAAGCGATGAAAGCTTCAAAGAACCCGATGACGCCTGGGACCAACCCATCAAACAAGAAGTTTCTGAAGCGGATGAAATCCCACTCCCGGACTGGGCTCAACCTGCAGATGACAGCGTCGAACCCTCGTCCGAGGGGTTCGCCCAGGAAATTGAGACACCCCTCGACAACCTGCCCGCACCCGAGGAGCCTGAACAAGATTTCCTCTCGAATCTACGTCAATCCGCCGGCGTCCCGCTAGAATCCGAGCCCATCCCCGATCTGCCCATCTCCGAGGTTCCCCTCGAATCTCAGCCCATCTTCCCACCGCTAGCCGATGCAGAGGCAGTCGAGAGCGCGGTGGAACCGGAATCCTTCGCATCAAGAATCGAGTCGCTTTCCCAGACACCGCCAACGGACCTGGAACCGATCGAGAAACCGCCGAGCGAGCCGGAAGCACCTTCTCAAGAGATTGATGTGGCTATTGCCGCAGCGGTCATAGAAGAGGAAGTTGCTCTCCTGGACACAGATCCGCCGCAGGGTCATCGTTATCGGGTTGTAATCCGTGGCGAAAAAGCTATCTTCCCGGGCGGCGATTGCGCCCACTGCGGTCGGACCCCGGTCAAAGGTCACCTTACAGTTGTCGGATCACTGCCCGATGGTCAAAACATCGCTCAACGAAAAACCTCAAACTTCAAAATCCCGCTTTGCGGCGAATGTCGTAAGCGCGCTGGCCAACTCAGTGAGGAGGCTAAAGAAGCAAGGCTGCAGGCCCATCTGCTATCTGCGATCGGCGGGATGCTGCTGGTCGTCGGCGCACTAGCGCTCGGAATCATCAAGCCAGCAGAATTACAGATCTTCGATATTCTCATCCTCGCCATTCTATTCATCGTTGGTTACACCTTGCCAGCCCTTTTCCTGCTCGGTCGTGTTGGAAAACACCCGCCGCCAGACAGCGCATTGTACGTACGCTCCACACTACTTGTGCCCAAGGAAACACAGGGGCTCGAGACAGCCTTCGAGTGGCGCAACCCGGAATATGCCGAACGATTCTTTGAAGCGAATGAGGCGCACACGCTCGGCAAGCTCTCCAAGATCAAGGACCGGACAGCTCCACCCAAAGACCTCGGTTGACTCGATCGCCTGACCCTGGATCATAATGTCCTCACCACCCTATCCCCCTGACGAAACCGCTCCTTGCCCGGTTTGCGGCGAGCCTATGCAGCTGATAACCGCGCTGAACGGCGCCCACGACGTCCTTATTTGCCAACAGTGTTCAAAAGAGCTTGAACCCGGACTTAAATCTTCTGGACCTAATCTGCATCCCCCATTATCCTCGAAAGATGACTCCTGCAGCCTTTTTAGAAAAATCCTCGCGGAGGAGCAAAGAACGAAAAATGATCCTCTTCCAGGTTGGATGATGGATGAGCTTCCCGAGGAAGCCCGGCGCCTTCTTTCAGGTCATAAACTTCCCACCGGACCAAGTCTGGGTCCTAAGTTGAGCGACGACCTCGCTAACGCCCTGCGCGACCAGGGATACGTCATCCATGAAGACGAAAAAGGTATGCATCTCGGGGGTGCTCTTGTTGGTCGAGGCGGCACTCCCACTGCGATGAGCCCATACGACGTTATCCGCATGGCCGCGGATATGGAAGGCGGCCTAGCGCCGCAAGATGAACTTCTTCGCTGCAAGAAGTGTAATGCTTTAATCCCTCATGGAGATGAGCACTGCCAGTGGTGCGGCGAATCTGCAGCGTAGTTTAATTTCCCCCATTCTCCCTCAGTTGCTCCCGTTCCAAAATAGTGTGGAACTGTATATTTGTCACCACAGGTATCCCCGCCTCCCCTTTTGAGCCCCTGAGACCTCACCGCAATAACAAACATCTCGTTTTTTCCGTCTCATAACCTTTCCCGATCGCGCCTCTCGTATTCTCTTTCCGAAAAATTGAAGGGGTAATTTCAAGCGCCTGATATAATAACGATTCGTCTATTCATAAAGCGGCCTGGGTCAAAAAGCATATGGCGGAAGATAAAATTACAGTCGTTGGTGCCCGCGAGCACAACCTCAAGAACATCTCAGTCGAGATTCCCCGCGACAAGCTCGTCGTCATCTCCGGTATTTCCGGGTCAGGGAAATCATCGCTTGCTTTCGACACAATCTTCGCCGAAGGACAGCGCCGCTATGTCGAATCATTGTCGGCATATGCGCGGCAATTCCTGGGGCAGCTCGATAAGCCGGATGTTGATTACATTGACGGGCTCTCCCCGGCAATCTCGATCGACCAACGCGGCGTTTCCCATAATCCGCGTTCGACTGTCGGGACCGTTACAGAGGTGTACGACTATCTGAGGTTGCTCTTCGCTCGCATTGGTCTACCTCACTGCCCTATCTGCGGTAAGGAAGTCAAACAACAATCTGCCCAGGAGATCGTCGACGCCGTCTCAACAATGACGGACGGCAGTCGTATCATGATCCTTGCGCCGATGATCCGTGGCCGCAAGGGCACTCACCTGGCTGTCTTTGAAGAACTCAGGCGCTCTGGATTCGTAAGAACCCGTGTTGATGGAGATGTCAAAGCGCTTGATGAGGAATTTGAACTCGATCGTTACAAGAAACACGACATAGAAGCTGTCGTCGATCGCCTCGTCATCCACCACGACGCAATTGAGGATGGAGATGCCTTCCTGACCAGACTAACCGATTCAATTGAGACCGCTTTGCGCTGGGGTGAGGGCATCCTCTACATCACCGACTTGAGTTCTGATCCGCCGGTCGATATTCCCTTCTCCGAACACCTTGCCTGCCCCGATCATGGCACAACTCTATCTGAGATCGAGCCGCGCACATTCTCGTTCAACACACCTCACGGCGCATGTCCAGAGTGCCAGGGGTTGGGCAATAAACTTGAAATCGATCCCGATCGAGTTATCCCGGATAAATCTATCTCTATCACCGAAGGCGCACTGGTGGCAATGGAGTGGTCCAAACAGAGCCGTGATCACAAGGGATATTACTGGCAGATGCTGGAAGCCACCGCGAAAGCCTACGAAATCGACCTGGATTCCGCCATCGATGATCTGCCTGAAGATAAACTTCAAGTCCTTTTACATGGCACTGACGGGAAGGAAGTGCCGGTTCATTATGAAAACCGTGACGGCCGCTCCTCCACATGGTGGACCGCCTACGAGGGCGTGATTGGTAATCTCGAGCGGCGATACCAGGAAACGCAATCAGATTACGTGCGCGGGAAGATCCAGGAATATATGTCCGAACGCCTGTGCCCATCCTGCAACGGGAAACGTTTGCGACCGGAGGCGCTCGCAGTCACGGTTGATGGGAAAAACATCGTCGAGACCACACATTGGCCCGTGTCAGAAGGGTTGATTTGGATCCGGAGGCTGGGCGGCAGGAAGAGCCCTCTAAGCAAGCGCGAGAAGACCATTGCCGGTCGAATCTTAAAAGAGGTCGAGGATCGGTTAGGCTTTCTAGTGGATGTGGGCCTGGAATATCTCTCACTCGACCGCACTGCTGGCAGTCTCTCTGGAGGGGAGGCGCAGCGCATCCGCCTCGCAACCCAGATTGGTTCTCGTTTAATGGGTGTCTTGTATGTACTCGATGAGCCATCAATCGGCCTCCACCCTCGGGATAACACTCGACTCATAAAAACACTGGAAGGCATGCGCGATCTGGGCAACACGATTCTGGTCGTCGAGCACGATGAAGCGACAATCCGTGCCGCGGACTGGATCATCGACCTTGGACCTGGCGCTGGAGAGGCTGGCGGACGATTGGTCGCGGAAGGTACGGTCGAGGAAGTCACAAAAAACAAGCGCTCAATCACCGGTCAATATCTGGCAGGGAAACTGCAGATAGGAATCCCAAAAACTCGCAGAGAGGGGAATGGGAATATGTTAACCGTGGTCGGCGCCCGCGAAAACAATCTCAAGGACATCACAGTTCATTTTCCGCTCGGCGTGTTCGCCTGTATCACAGGAGTTTCTGGATCAGGGAAATCCAGCCTGATGGTTGAAGTGCTTTATAAAGCTCTGGCCAGAGCACTCCAGAAGGCGCGCTCCCGACCGGGGGATCACGACAAAATCGAAGGGTTCGAACACATTGTCAAAGTGATTAACATTGACCAGAGCCCCATCGGTCGTACGCCGCGCTCCAACCCCGGAACGTATACCGGGCTCTTCGACCAAATCCGCGCATTATATGCCGAGCTTCCAGAATCAAAGATTCGTGGAT
>DAOWMX010000050.1 GCA_030642885.1 Anaerolineales bacterium
GCTGCTGCTCTCTCCTTTCGCCCGGAAGCGCTGGTCTCAGGAAAACCGCGCCGCCCTCTTGCAGCTCGCGGATGTGATTGCTGAGCGTTTCTCGGCGCTTTCAGCAAGTGATGAACTTCTTTCATCAAGCCATGTAGAGCCCTTTACGTTAAGCACAGACCTGGAGGAGTCCCGCCGGCTCATTCAAAACCTCCTGATCAACAATACCCAACTGACGGATCAACTCATCGCCGCAACCGATCTGGCAGGACAAGAGCTCGGCGGTTTTCTCACCAGCCATCAAGACGCAGAGGAAACCATTCAATTTCTCGAGGGCGAGATTGGAAGGATGAGGGAGGCGATTGTGGAACCGCCTGCCGTCTCCGATCTCAAACAAATAGATTTGCTCTCCCAGCAGCTCCAATTAACGCTCCACGAATTGGCTGAAGCGCGCGCCAGCCTGGTCCTTCTCCAGAACGGAAACGAATCGCTTGCGCCCTCAGCAGGACGCTCTCCCACCGCCTCCCATATCGCTGCGCTTTCGCTCGATCTACGTCAGCCGATGTCGGCATTATTGGGGTATGCCCAACTCCTTCATGATGATGCAAATGAGACGCTGACAACCAGTCAACGCGAATCCATCAACCACATTTACAATAACTCCGAGAGACTGTCGGGGCTGCTTAATGATCTAATCCATCTCAGCGCGATTGAGGCCAGAACCCTCGCTCTCGTACCTGAGCCTATCGATATTGTGCGTTGCATAAAGGATGCGATCCGCCAGGTTTTCCCATCCGCTCGAAAGAAAAATATCGAGATGCGCGTTTCGCTCCCTCAGAATCTCCCGAAAATCCTGACGGACGCGGATGCCACCTTTCAGGTTCTGATCCACCTGCTCAATAACGCCATCGGTGCGACACCTGATGGTGGATTGATCAAAATCAGCACTGGCCTCGCCGCTTCAGACCGATCAGGATTTCTTACGCTCCAGGTGATTGACGGAGGGGCAGGAATTCCTGCCGGGGACCTGGGACGGATATTCAGCTTCGGCAATTCACCAGAGGAAACTCCAATCCAGGGCCTCGGAGGTGATGGAATTGGTCTCTCCATCGCACGCTCTCTAGTCGAGGCCATGAGCGGACGCATTTGGGTAGACAGCCAGCCGGGGTCTGGAACTACATTTTCAATCTTGCTCCCGTTCACAACGCAAAACCCAACCAATGCAGATCGTGTGGAATAGCTCGGATGCAATTGCTAAAGAATCTGATTATTGGTCTAACCATTTCGGTTCTCGCGATCGCGGTGCTCCTGGGAACCTGGTTGACCGTATTTGCTGAAGCTGAAGTATCATCCTTCTTTGACCGCCAGAAAGCATCTGATCCAATTACGGGCTGTGCCCCACCCGAAGGTTGGTCTGTGTACCGTGTCCATAATGGGGACACACTCACAAATCTCGCTGACCGGTTTCGGATCGAGCGCACCACGTTGATGTCGATCAATTGCATCGAGAGTGATATTACACCTGGCGATACCATTTACCTCCCCGTGCTTGAAGTCACTTATCCATCACCTTCATGCGGACCGCCTCCAACCTGGGTCCTTTATCCAGTGCAAGATGGCGACTCATTAAGCAGGCTCGCTGAGCGATTCGGGGTCGATGAATCAACGCTTTGGCACGCGAATTGCATGGATATCCACACCGTACTGCCGCCCGGAATGAGTATCTATGGTCCGCCGGTCAAGTAAATTGGAAGGTAAATATTAATTAGGTCGTCTACACTACGTTACAGCTCCAGATCATACAACCTTGCAGCAAAGAAGTCGGGCGACCTACTGGGGAACTAGAGAGTTGACTCTGACGTTAATAGGACGAGAACATTCATCCGATGAAATCCATTAATCGCTTTGATCATCTCTTGATGATCGTCACGCTTCTATTTTTAATCCTGCTAGTTGGCGCCTGCAGCAATCTGGTGGGCATGCTTACCGGGGGCTCTGCTGCGCTTACTAATCCACTTGTAACCATAGATCCGAATGCAGCTGCGACGGGTACGCCTTTCAACCCAGTCCCAGTCACGCAAACGCCGCCACCGCCGCCGCCGCCCACCGCCACACCTTTAGCCAGCCCGACCCCGATAGACCCATGGAGCGGTTTCACCGCTCCAGTCGAACCATCTGCGATTGAAATCCACCGGCCGATACCACAGCTGCAGATAGGGGATAATGTCGTAAATATCATGATCCTCGGCTCAGATGAGCGCCCCTATAGCTACGGGCACCGAACCGATACCATGATGCTGGTCTCACTTGATCTCGACGCCGGTACCGCCACATTACTCTCCTTCCCTCGCGATCTGTACGTCTTCATCCCCGGCTGGCGGGTTGACCGGATCAATGTCGCCGATGCCTATGGAGGACCTGAGAGGGTCGCCCAAACGATCCTCTACAATTTCGGCATAGATGTTGATCACACGGTTATGATTAACTTCTATGGATTCAAGCAGGTTGTTGATTCGCTAGGCGGGATTGATGTGGAGGTCGAGGCGTACCTGCATGATGAATGTGGTCGTAGATATTGGACATACTCTCCGGGGAGAACCTATCACATGGATGGTTTCTCCGCACTCTGCTACGTCCGCATGCGCAAAACTACCGGAGATTTTGATCGCTTGCGCCGCCAGCAAGAGACTATACTGGCAATCTTCAATAAGATGTTAACCCTTGAAGGGCTCTCTAGAGCACCAGACCTCTACGCTCAATTTCGTTCTTATGTTAAAACAGATATTACCGTCGAGGACACCCTCCGCTTACTGCCGCTGGCGACAAAACTGGCCGCCGACCAGGATCGAATACACCGCTATTCCATCGATCCCACAATGGCTTCACAATGGAGAGTGCCCTATAGCGGCGCCTCCGTCCTCCTGCCCGACTGGGAGGCGATCGAGCCCATGCTTCACGAAATTTTCGGAAGCCCTCCTCAAGATTAGAACCGCGCCTCACGATCTGACCTTTATCGATGCTTTCATATTTGACATTTCCCCTCTCACAAACTAGGATTGATGATATGAATGACTACACGAAGCCGACTTTTGCAGGAGGCTCTCATGGATGAGCCGCTTGAGGATCTCCCTCTCTTTTCGTACCAGACAACCAGCAGCATTTCCGAGAGCGAGGCTACTACACCCCTAAAATCCGATTCCAGCCTCAGCGCGGCGATAAACGCCTGGGGCGAGGCGCTCGAAGCGCAGGGTCGTTCGATTCATACGGTTAAGGCATTCACAGGAGATCTGCGCCTGGTTGGGAAGTTCGTTGGCACTGGTCAACCCATCAACCAAATAAGCACCAGCGATCTTAAGAATTTCCTCGATTGGATGCTGAACCGGCGGGGCGTCTCATGCAGCCCAAAGACCTACGCCCGCCGCATCACCTCGATTAAGGCCTTTTATCGCTGGCTGGTCGAGACTGGCGTCCTCCAAGAGGATGCCGCAGCCCCGATCGCCCAGCAATCGGTCATCAGCCCGCTGCCAGAAGTGCTCACACAAGAAGAAGTCGAAGCCGTGGTAAAAAGCGCCGAATTAATGCGCAAGGGGTCTGCTCCCGATGCGCGTCCCTACACGCTTTTAAAGTTGCTTCTCGATACGGGGATAAAGAAGGGGGAATGTTTAAATATCCATCTGAATCATATCGACTTGAATGCTGTGGATGGACCGATTCTTTTCATCCGCTATGGAAGTGTGAGTAAGCGCTATAAGGAGCGCAAAATTGATCTAACCGCCGATTGGATTGAAGCATACCAGGAATACCTTAAGCAGTACGAACCCGCCAACCAGCTCTTCCCCTGGTCGCCGCGCAGATTGGAGTACTTACTCGAGGATATTGGAAAAGCCGCTGGTGTGGAGAAGCACCTCTCCTTCGAGATGTGCCGCTGGACTGCGGTCCTCATCGATTATGTCAATGGCTTAGACCACGACAGAATTCGACAAAAGCTCGGCATCTCGAAAATCCAATGGCGCGAAGTGGGCAACAAGCTGCACCGCTTGGCTGAGAAAAACGCCTAAATCCCACCAACTCCATTTCAAAAGTAAAAATGGGCTGTCCAAAAAGGAGCTTTGGACAGCCCATTTTCTTAGCTCATGATACGCCACACCATTACATCTTTTTAACGACGATGTCCCCGATCACATTGGCCGCTGCGTCTCCACGATCTGCAGCGTTGGAGAGGTGACGATAAATCTCGCGCAGCTTCAGCATCTCCACTACATGGTCGAGATCACGCGGCATTGCGAAGAGATCGGCGATGGCTTCCCTATAAACTGTCTCCAACCGATTCTCCAAAGCTTTCGCGCGCACAGCATGATCGTTGGCGACATTGGGGTGATCTTCCAAACGCTGCACACCCATGTAGATCTCACGGGCAGCATCCGCCAGAAGGGAGACCATGCGCTCTATGAAGGTGTTCGGCTGCACACCAAGCATGTGCATCTCTTCGACCGTTGTATCGGCATAGTCGAGCACATCATCAATCGTTAACGAGAGTGCGAAGATGTCCTCGCGATCGATCGGTGTAACGAACGTTTTGTTGAGTTCGTCAATCAGGATCCGACGCACCTCATCAGCCTCTTTCTCAAGCTGGGTCACCTCTGTTGCAAACGCTTCGCTGGGTTCCTTAACATACTCGAGCAGCTTCTGCGTCCCCATAACGGAATATTCCGCCTGCTTAATGAGCAGTTCGATAAAGCGGTTTGTTTTTTTTCGAGAGAAGATACTCATACGGTTTCACCCTTCGATTAATCATATCATTACGAACCAAGGTTGTATTTTTTTAGCTATCCCGGATTTTCGAGGAATAATACCAAATTGATGACTTCACGATTAATTCTGAAAAGGATCATCAAAAACCGATCGTCCGGTCGTCTGCTGGTTGATCATAAATGCGAATCCCAATCTCGTCTCAGATCCAGTTTTTTGCAGTCCTAATTATAGACTCATTCAGCGATCATCTGTCTACGAACCCATCGAACTCGTCGAAGGTCGGCCGCGTACCTCTTGCCTGTCTTACGGGCAAGAGATACGTTGAAACATCATAACGACCTGAAATACGCATGTCAAGGAAAATGGAGGCGCAGCTTGACAGTACACATCCTTATCACCACAATTAGGCCATGGAATCACTTGAAGCTCCTGATGGTCACCGCTCTGGCTTCATCGCCCTTGCCGGTCGCCCCAACGTTGGAAAATCCACGCTTATCAACCGGCTGCTTGGGCAGCGGATCGCGGCGGTGTCACCGAAACCGCAGACGACCCGCCAGCGCCAACTTGGTATCCTCACACTTCCGGACGCGCAGTTGATTTTCGTCGACACCCCGGGGATTCATGAACCACTACATAAATTGGGTGAGAAGATGAATGAGGAAGCCCTTTCTTCTCTGCAGGAGGCGGACGTTGTATTAGCGCTCTTCGACCTCACCCGACCGCCTAACGAAGAAGACGGACAGGTCGCGACGCAGATCAGAGAAATCCAAGGAAAGATACCAACCATCGTCGCCCTTACAAAAGTAGATCGCGTGCCCGATGACCGCCTGTCGGACCGGCGCGCAGCGTTTCGAACCCTGCTCCCCGAAGCTGACTTCCTCGAGATCTCCTCGACTCGAGGGGATAACATGGACGAGTTAGTCGAACGCATCAAAGGTGAATTACCCGAAGGCCCTCGTCTCTACCCTCCGGAAACAATAACGGATGCGTACGAGCGCGACATCGCCGCCGATATGATCCGTGCTGCTGCTTTGAAAAATCTGCGCGACGAAGTTCCGCACAGCCTCGCGATACGGATCGATGAATTCGAAGAGCGGAATGAACATGGCGCCTATATCGAAGCTACAATATTTGTTGAACGCGATTCCCAGAAAGGGATCGTTATCGGTAAGGGCGGCACAATGCTAAAGACGATCGGCACGTTTGCCCGAAAGGAAATCGAAGCCGCAACAGATCGCAAAATCTACTTGAAATTACGCGTCAAAGTCTTGCCCGGATGGCGCAATGACGAAAACAAACTTAAGAGTTTCGGCTTTGGGGGGTCTGGTCACTAAGAGTGCAGATGTATTCGCTGAGGAAGTACCTTGAGCAAGAATAAATCGAAAGCCACAAAAACAAGCTCTTTCGGGGCGCCGGGGCGCATCAGCCATGACGCCTCACTGTTCTACAATAGCCGTCTGTATCAGGGACAGCAGAGGGAAATTGCCTCGCCCCACCCTGAGAATCCTATCCCCGAAGAAAACCTTAATTGTTTCCACCTGAAATCATCGGGTGACATGTCTGAACTCCCTGATTACAGCGTCCACCTCATGGTGACCTCGCCTCCCTACAACGTCCGAAAAGAGTACGATGAGGATCTCACCCTTGAGGAATACCTCGATCTACTGCATGTTGTCTTCAAAGAGACCTACCGCGTGTTGGTAACCGGCGGGCGAGCCTGCATTAATATCGCCAATCTGGGTCGGAAGCCTTACCTGCCTCTGCATGCTCTCATCATTCAAATCATGCTCGAAATCGGTTTCATGATGAGGGGAGAAATCATCTGGGACAAAGCCGCGAGCGCTTCCCCCTCCACAGCATGGGGGTCCTGGCAGTCAGCATCAAATCCTGTATTGCGCGATGTTCATGAGTATATTCTCGTCTTCTCAAAGGAGTCTTTCTCGCGCAAACCTGAAGTCAAAGAAGATACGATCGAGCGTGAGTCTTTCCTCGAGTGGACGAAGAGCATCTGGACTTTCCCCGCCGTTTCTGCGAAGCGGATCGGGCATCCGGCTCCATTTCCTGAGGAGCTTCCCAGACGCTTGATCGACCTCTACACCTTTAAGAACAACGTGGTCCTCGATCCCTTCTGTGGATCTGGAACCACCTGTCTGGCAGCGTTTCGACTCGGAAGGCAGTACATCGGTTACGAAATTAATCCGCAGTACAAACAGCTCGCAGAAGAACGACTGGGAGGCGCAACAGAAGGCGATCTCCTGGGAAAAGCTGCGACGGACGAAACATAGAGGAGAAGATGGCCTACCAATCCCCGTTCTCAACTCGATATGGTTCACCGGAGATGCGCGCAATATGGTCTGAGGTGGCCAAGAGGCGCGCCTGGCGCAGCGTATGGTTTGCTGTCGCTGAGGCGCAATCGGCGGCTGATCTTGTCTCGCCGGAGCAAATTAAAGAGATTCGAGCCAAGGTTGATGCGATCGATTTAGCCCGGGCTCGCGAAATCGAAGCCGAGATCGGGCACGATCTAATGGCTGAACTGCGTACCTTCGCGGAGCAATGTCCGTCGGGCGGCGCAATCCTGCATTGGGGATTAACTTCCGCAGACGTCCAGGACAACGCCGACGTCATGCGTCAGAAAGCTGCTCTCACCCTTGTGCTCGATAACCTGCGGACTCTGCTCTTGGCGTTCGCCGAGCGCATCGAGGAGACTCACGATCTCCCCATCATGGGCTTCACCCACCTTCAACCTGCCGAACCAACGACACTGGGTTACCGCCTGAGCGTCTACGCTCAAGACCTTTTAGAGGGGTTCGAAACTCTCCTGAGTTTGCACCGCAGGCTGCGCGGGAAAGGCATCCGCGGTCCGGTTGGGACCTCTGGTCCATTTGTAGATATGCTAGCAGACTCCGAAATCACACCTGAACTGCTCGAGTCGAACATCATGACCTCCCTCAATCTTGAAGCATTCCCCATCACGACGCAGACCTACCCGCGCATGCAAGACTACCGCTTGATCAGCGGCTTGGCCGACGTCGCGGGCGCATTACATAAATTCGCCTTCGATCTGCGCCTGCTGCAATCACCCGGGATCGGCGGCCTTCAGGAACCCTTTGGTGACAAACAAGTCGGATCGAGCGCGATGCCATTTAAACGTAATCCGGTGGCAGCGGAGAAGATTTGCTCGCTGGCTCGAGAGACCGCGGCCTGGGTGGATGTCGCCTGGCAAAATGGCGCCACATCCCTTCTCGAGCGGACGCTTGACGACTCCGCCAACCGGCGCAGCATGATCCCGGAAGCGTTCTTAGCCTGCGATGAGATGCTGTGCACTACAACTCAAATTCTCCAGGGGTTAGTCATCGACCGCGATCACTTCCAATCCCAGCTTAAGCGCTTTGGACCATTCGCTGCGATCGAGCGCGTTTTAACCGCTCTTGTCCAGGCTGGCGCCGACCGCCAAGAAATGCATGAACGACTTCGGCAGCACAGCATGAAAGCATGGGAGACCTATCAAACAAAGGGGAAGAACCCGCTTAAGGGTCTGCTCTCAAAGGATACCGCCCTGCTTAAGTACCTGCAGCCGGCACGAATCCGTAAGCTGCTGGATGCGAGCACCTATGTTGGTCTTGCTCCTGTGAGAGCAAAGGAAATGGCGGCGCGCATTCGCGAGCGATTAGCTCCAGAGCAGAAAGAAGTGAATTCATGAGCAATTCCTGCTCGCTCATCAGCGCACTGGGTAGATTGAATGCGGTGTTTCTTTCGTTTTCTAGTCGATTGAATTTACCTGTAGTGACGTTGGATGAACAGGCTTATTCGACGCAGTAAACCGACCATTGAGGGCGGGTTACGATGATGTTTTTCCTTATTTTTGCAGCAGTGTTCGCAGTCCTTGATTGGATTGCCGTCGCAACGGACCGGCGGCGGCTTGAATACGTCGCCAAACCTGCAACCATGCTGGGGCTGGTCCTATGGTTCGCAACCACCCTGCCTGCTGTGCCTTCCCCAGCCGGCACATGGTTCCTTCTAGGGATGGGCCTATGCCTCGCCGGGGACATATTCTTAATGCTTCCGACTGACAATTTCATTAAAGGCCTGCTCGCCTTCCTCTTGGGCAACATCGCCTATATCGTCGCTTTCAATCTCCCGCAGCCGATATTCCAACCCCTATCCCTAATTTTTCTTGCAGTCATAGGTGCCATCGCCGTGTTCCTTTTGAGACGTATTACGCGGGCTTTGCGTGCAAATAAGCAGAGAGAACTCATCGGACCGGTAATCGCATATACCGCCATCCTCGGTCTCACCTTCTTCTCAACCCTATCAACACTCTTGCGAGCGACCTGGTCTCTGCAGGCTGCTGTTCTGGCGGCGATCGGCGGTGGGTTGTTCGTCCTCTCCGACAGCATGTTAGGGTGGAACCGCTACGTCAAGCCGATTCCGAACGGACGACTCATAACGATCATCACCTACCACCTCTCTCAACTCTTCTTGACAACGTCATTCCTTCTCTTCCTGGGTTTGATCGCGCTCTGACGCTCGCCAATCTAGGCTGCGGACTATCCTCTGCTAAATCAATCTGGACGCGGATCTCATCCCGCAGCACGTTTCGACTTCGCCAGTCATGGAGTGTATGGGTTTGCAGTTAATGGTTAGATCGGGGGGGGAAGCAATGCTCCCCGTATCCTATGGGGGATGGTTTGAGACCCTTGATTCGTGTTGCGCCTCAATTGAACCCGCCGAAACGACTGCCCAAAACCGTCTCTACTCACACTTGGGTGAAATGCTCAACTTCAATCTCGCGCCAGTCGGCTCCCTGAGGTAAACGCAAGTATGCGCCCAGGAGTGGGTGAACCTCGCGGATTATCTCCGCCATCCGCAGTGCGATGCGCCGGATGGAAAAATGTGCGTTTTTCTCCGCTCTCAACTCACAGAAATGATAGACCTCGCGTAGATTCATCGTCATCAAAACCCGGCGATTGAAGCCATTCGGCACCAGATAGGCAGCGACATGTGGATTCCAGACTTCAAGTTGGCTGAATGCCTCAGCAGCCTGCTCCATCGCCTTTCTGTAGGGCGCTTCGAAGCCGGCCTCCACGATCAGGCGCGGAACAGCGTAACCCAGATCAGCGCTTAACCGCTGGGGTGTTTGAGTCATCATGCGGTGGCGTTTTAGTTCGAAGTAAGCCCCTTGATCGAGCGTTGCATCGAATGTGTAATAGGCATGTTCCAGCTCTCGGACCGGAGCATCGAAGCGATCGAGTCTTCCCAGAAGCGCCTCGGCCAATTCCTTGAGTTGGTCTCCTTCCATCTCTCGTACAGTCTTCATTATCGTTGCGAAACTCGCGCCTCCTGGTGCGAAAAGCGCAGCCGCCAGGATACACAGCTCGGCTTCAGGATCGTAATCGACCAACTCGAGCATCCCTACCATCGGTTCAACAGGAAAAGCAGTTGCTCGTTCTGAAAATTCCGTGCCAACATCCTGGAGATATGGAACCCGGTCGGCGTATTTCACCAAGGTCGGTATCTCCACTTGAGCAACCTCTTTAACTCGCTCACCAATTTCCTGAACCTCGCGCAGGGGATGAGAAAGCATTTTGCGAATCGCATGCTCAAGGGCGCGAGCGTTGGCGGTCATACCCACATTGGCCAGGGATGCTGCTGGCAGAAGAAAGCGGCAGGCATCGATATAGCGGGAACGAATTCGCCCATCCCAGCGCTCATCGCTCTCACCCTCCGCGCGTGGATGCGCGCTGGCGACAGCATTTTTAACCGGCGCGATGGATTGCATATAGGTGTCGAACAACAAGTCGCAGGTTTGACGATAGACCTTCTCTGTCGATCCATCTTGGACCTCGGGGGGGATGTAGTATCCCTGACGGTCCCATTTCTGATAACGGGTCGATTTTTCGGTGTAGGAAGCCAGGCGGTTTGACTCAATACACTCGATCGCCAAACGGGA
>DAOWMX010000008.1 GCA_030642885.1 Anaerolineales bacterium
CCTACTTACCCCAGGTACTATGGGCACATCTTCGGAATGGATCAGAAACCTACAACTACGGCTTTGAGCCGGGATTACAAAAGGCGCTTACACGGGGAGGACGACTCGTAAATTTTAACCGCGAACAACAAGGGGAGATCGCAAGGCATTATTACTTCCGGTTGAAAGAGGGAAAAGATGTCTCCGCCTGGCGGCCGTTCATCGCTGAGTTTCAATCCAGAAGATCATCCTCAGCGACGTGAGGGTTGTGAGCGCAAATTACTCGTTGAAAAGCTCCCCTACCGAACGCCCCTCGTGCGCTCTGATGATCACCTCACCAAGCAAAGGGGCCACGGATAGTACCGTCATATTGGGAAGAATCTTCTCTTTCGGGATCGGCAGGGTATTCGTCGTCACAATCTCTTTAATCGGCTTTTCTTTGAGTTCATCGGCGGCGGAATCAACGAGCAGCGCATGGGTAAAGCTCAGGTAAATATCCTTTGCGCCATGTTCCTTCAGGATATCCACCGCTTCGCAAACTGAACCTCCAGTAAGAACTTCATCGTCCACCAGGATAACATCCCTATCTTTTACGTCGCCGATGATCGTTGTCGAACGCGCGCGTGGATGGTCTCCTTGGCGCCGCTTCTCGACGAAGGCCAGCGGAAGCCCTAACTTTTCTGCGAAGTTGCGACCTTTTTTCGCAAAGCCCAGATCGACAGTGGCAATAACTCCATTCTGGATATCTTTCTCCAGGAAGTAGTCGCTAAGAATGTGGAAAGCGGTTAGGACATCCCCGGGAATGGAGAAGAAACCCTGAATTTGCCCTGCGTGAAGGTCAATCGTCATGTATCGATCCGTGCCTGCAACCTCAATCATATCCGCGATCAATCGCGCGGTGATAGGCACTCGCGGTTGATCTTTTTTATCGGACCGGGCGTAGGCCATATAAGGAAAAACTGCCGTGATACGTCCTGCGGAATCCCGCTTCAGGCAGTCGATCATGATTAACATTTCCATGATGTTGCGATGCACTGGAATGTCCATCGATTGGATCAGATACACATCCTGACCGCGGATGCTGCCTCGCAGTTTGATAAAGAGATTCTCGTTTGGGAATTGGACGAGGTCGTACTCCTCCAGCGGAACCCCGATATAGTCACTGATCTCTTTAGCCAGGGCGGTTGAACCCGATCCTGAGAAAAGTTTGATGTCGCCATATCCGAATCGATCTCCCATCCTAGCCCTCGCCTTTCTCTATACTCTTCCATTCCGCGCATAGAATGCCCATAATCACGACGTCGACGTATTTACCGTCTATGAAATGATCCTGACGCAGCCGACCCTCTTCAATGAACCCTGTTTTCTTATAAACCTGGATAGCCCGCAAATTGGTCTCGAACACTCTTAGAACCACTCGATTGAGATTTAACGTATCAAACGCGTGGCGCAGAAGCACACGCACGACGTCTGTTCCAAAGCCCTGGTTCCAGGCGGATTTTTCGCCGATAATAATTCCCAATTCCATTCGTCTGGATTGCGGCTCAAAGTCAAATAAACCGCAGCCACCAACATGGGTCCACTCCTCTCCTTGATGAGCATCGATCGATAGGCTGTGCTCAACAGGGTCCTGTTTGAGCATCCCCTCATACCATTGTTCTTCTTCAACAAGGCTCATCGGCATAAATAGTGAGATCCCGGCTCTCACTTCAGGATCATGGAACCACTCCACGAAATGTGGAAGATCCTCGCGCTCAACCGCCCGAAGACGAATCCGCTCGCCGAAGATCACAATTTCTTGCCTTTCAATAGCTCCTCAATGGCTTGCGCTGGGGATCGTTCCCTGTCGACTACCATCTGAACTGTCTCTTCAAATTCTCCATCAGGTCGCCCTTTTAGAAAGCGTTTAAAAAGCTCTTCACGCAAGAGCGATTCCATCTGCGATCGGACACGTTTTCCTTCCCGAATTTTCAACCCCCCGCTGGTCGTAAGATATTCCCTGTGAGCAAAGATCTTTTCAACCAGATCCGACATCCCCTCCCCCTTAGTCGCCACGGTCTCCAATACTGGTATCTCCCATGAATTTTCTCTTCCGCTTCCGGTTCGATCTTCAACTGCGGCATGGGTATTGGCAGAGCCAGCCATCTCCAGTGATAGACGGAGCGTTGCGACGGTCGTATCCGCGCCGGGAATATCAGCCTTATTTACGACGAGGATGTCGGCGATCTCAAGAATCCCCGCTTTGTTCGCTTGAATGGCATCTCCCATGCTTGGCGCCTCGATCACGACAGTTGTGTGAGCATTTGATGCTATATCAACCTCAGCCTGACCTGCGCCAACGGTTTCAATCAAGATGATCTGAAAGCCGGCGGCGTCAAGAGCCAATCCAACCGCAGCCGTTGCGCGCGCCAGCCCTCCCAGCGCGCCGCGGCTCGCCATGCTGCGAATGAACACACCCGCATCGCCAGCGAGATCCCGCATACGAATACGATCGCCGAGTATCGCGCCCCCTGAGAATGGACTGCTCGGATCGACGGCGACAATCCCCACTCGTGGAGGTGTGTCATCGCCAAGCGTCGGTCGTTTGCGCAGGTGAAGCGCAAGTTGATTTACAAGAGTAGATTTACCAGTACCTGGGGCGCCTGTAATTCCCACAATATGTGCTTGCCCTGTGTGAGGATATAGCAATCCAAGGGCTTCGAGCCCATCCGGCGATTCATTTTCAATCTGTGTGAGGAGTCGTGCTAAGGCAAGCCGATCACCTTGAAGGATGAGGTCAGTCGATGTCATTCGCCTCTACACCGGCAAGATCGAATACGGTGCGGATGATCTCCTGTGTGTTCGTTCCAGGTCCGAACACATCGGCGACACCCAGTTCCTTGAGCGTTAGAACATCCTCATCGGGGATGATCCCCCCGAGGACGATGCCAACATCTTTCTGGCCTTGACCGCGTATGAGCTCGATGATCTTGGGAACCAGAGCCATATGCGCACCTGAGAGAATGGAGAGTCCAACAATATCCACATCTTCCTGTAGCGTTGATTCGGCGATCATCTCTGGTGTTTGTCGCAAACCCGTGTAGATCACTTCCATACCAGCATCACGCAGCGCACGCGCTACAACCATCGCTCCGCGATCATGACCATCAAGACCTGGTTTGCAGATCAAGACACGAATTTTCTTCTTAACCATGGTTTGAACCTTCAATGGTTGGGATCGTCAACGACGTCGCGATTATACACCAGGCTTCTTCACTGCGCTCCAGAGAGCGTTTGCCTTCCCCGCCATCCTTGCTTAGCTCCGTGTAAAGAAGATTCCAATTAAATGTTGTTATTACGATCCACTTACATAGGTCGATACATCCCCATCGCATCATGCACAAGCGCCATCGTCTCTTCAGCTTCCTTGCGCATCCGTTTTGTCCCCTCAATCAAATACTCTTCTACCTGCTTCATGTCTTTTTCAAACGTAGTCCGGCGCTCGCGGATGGGGTCGAGGAAATCGTTTATCGCTTTGGCAAGCTTTTGCTTGACCTCAACGTCACCGACTTTCCCTTTGGTATAGCGTGATTTGAGATCTTCCACTTCCTCCAGATCCGGGTTAAAGGCATCGTGGTAGATAAAAACCGGGTTGCCTTCGACACGGCCGGGAATGTCGGCGCTGACTCGGTTGGGATCTGTGAACATCCCTCGCACTTTATTATTCACGGTTTCCGTATCATCCCCGAGGAAGATGCAGTTGTTCAACGACTTGCTCATCTTAGCTTGCCCGTCCGTGCCGACTAACGTCGGAACGTTCCCTATCATCACGTCTGGAATCGGAAATACTTCACCATAGAGATTGTTGAAGCGTCGCGCGATTTCCCGTGAGACCTCGACTTGTGCTTCGTTATCCTTGCCCACCGGTACAAGATTAGAGCGCGGCAGCAGGATGTCTGCTGCTTGCAAGATAGGGTACCCGAGCAAGCCGAAGGGCATGCGCTCAAGATTCGCGGCTTGCGCCATTTCCTTCAAGCTTGGCACGCGTTCCAATCTCGGGACGGTCACGAGCATCTCGAAGATAAGATTCAATTCGCAGGTTTCGCGTACAGCCGATTGAAGGAAGATTGTGCATTTTTCTGGATCGATACCCACCGATAAGTAATCCAGCATCATCTGCATGATGTTCTCTTCGATCTGCTCAATCGATTCTTTATCGGGCTGCGTCGTAAGCGTATGCAGATCGGCGACGATGAAAAAGCACTCATACTCATCCTGCAGTCGAATCCGATTCTCGAGCGTTCCAACATAGTGTCCAAGGTGCATCTGCCCTGTTGGGCGATCCCCAGTAAGGATCCTCTTCTTCGTCATTTTCTCTCCTTCTTCCTTCCCCGGTTTAATAATCTCGGCAGTACTTTATGCATCCCAATTAAATAAAGAAACCCGTCCCGATTGGGGACGAGCGCTGAAGAGCCCGCGGTGCCACCCCGCTTAGAGCAACTGAACCGTGAAGACCAAGATCGATCAACTGCTCTCGCTTAAGGCAACCCGAACATATGTCTAAGGCTGCCGGCCTTGATAACGGAGGCCAACCCGGTTCGGACTACTGAGATCTCGCCTGATTCCCGGCGTTGACTGTTCGCCCAACAGCTCCAAGGTCCATTCATCCGTCGTCGTCCGCGCGGGTTTCTCAGCCTCTCCGCTCTCTGTAGCGACCTTACAACGGCTACTTATCCTCTTCTTCGCTTTTCTTTATTATATTGAGATTCCAGTATATGCCCCGCCCCATCGCTCGTCAATACCTGCTCCAATCAACCTGCTAGCGGATATGCGGGTTGAATCTGTCGAGAATCCGTTTCTTCGGAACAAAACCCGTCAGCCGTTCAACCGGAACGCCGTCTTTAAACAAGATCAACGTCGGAACACCCATGACCCCATATTTCATCGCACTGTTGACGTTCGTATCAATGTCGACTTTACCAACGGTTACACGCTCCCGCCACTCCTCAGCCAGCTCCTCAACGATTGGATCTAACTGCTTGCAGGGATGGCACCATTCCGCACCGAAATCCACCAGGACCATACCGCTGGATTTGACAACTTCCGTTTCGAATGTCGAATCACTTAGTTCTACAATTTTCGCCATTATTCAATTCACTTCCTTAGGGAGATATGGTGCCGATACTATCGAGGCGGGCTTGAAAAGTCAACCCCCCGGGAAGAATCATTACCTCATGGCAGAGACAACACTGACCGCTTAGCTCTTACCTCTACCGACCAAAAACCGGAAAAGAACTGTCCTCCTGGAGGTAATTCTCCATGCAGGTTCGAAAAAAAGTACTTCTATGCTACCCCAGCTTTCTTGACGGTCTGGTTGCGGCTATGGTATCATCAAAAAAATGTCTGTTTTAGCACTCTCGGACCGAGAGTGCTAACATTATGAGGAAAACGGTGTCAACAATCACGGATCGCCAAAAGACAATTCTAGCGCTCATCGTGCGGGAATACACCGAAACCGCCCAACCGGTTGGCTCTAAGCGCCTTATTGACCGCTACAGCCTGAGTGTGAGTTCAGCGACCGTTCGCAACGAGATGGCCGCCTTGACCGACTCAGGCTACCTCCGTCAGCCCCACACTTCTGCCGGCCGAATCCCGACGGAAGTCGGTTATCGTTACTTCGTCCGTCGACTTCTCGGTGATACCGAGCTTCCAATGGCCGAAAAACGCTTGATCAGTCACCAATTCCATCAGGCACCGATTGATATGGATGAGTGGTTACGTCTTTCAGCCTCCATCCTGGCTCAACATTCTAGCGTCGCATCGCTCGTGACTACACCCCAACCCGAACGAGCTGTATTCAAACACCTCGAGTTGATCTCCATCAAAGATCACCAGGTGCTTCTGGTGCTTGTCTTGCAAGGGGGCGACGTGCGCCAGCAGATGCTCAGATTAGCTGATATTTGGGATCAAACCAAGCTCGCCCTGACAGCCGCTGAGATCACTACGCTTTGCGCCGGCATGTACGCTCAAGACATCCAGTTGCAGACGGAATGCAAATCCGACCTTCTTCAGGATATCTCTCGCCTGGTCGCAGAAATGATGGCCCGCGCCGATGAAGTTTGGACCGGGGAGATCTATCGCGATGGCCTCACCAATGTCCTTGCACAACCGGAGTTCGCTGGTTCCGAAGCTGCCCGACCCGCGTTGCGTCTGCTCGAAGAACGCGGCTTCTTAGACGAGGTCCTCGCCCACGTACTCAGCCCCAATATCAACGGCGTGCAAGTGATGATCGGCGGCGAAGGTGGATGGGAGGAGTTGAGAGACTGTGCCATGGTGCTGACGCGCTACGGCGCGCCCGGCATCGCGATCGGCGCTCTCGGCGTATTAGGACCTACACGGATGGCTTATGGTCGAACGATCTCAACCGTTCGCTATGTAGCCGGATTATTGAGCGAGTTGGTGATCGAGACCTTCGCAGAGTAAAATTTCTATTCATCTTTCTGTCCAGACCTATACCAAGATTATTCAATGAGGAGAAAGCCTAAAAGCATGAAAGATAACGAAACAACCAACGAAGAGCAGGCCGCCGAAGAAATTGAGAACTCAGAACTCGACGATAAGCTGCAGTCGAATGATGTCGTCGATGCAGATGTTCGTGAAATAGATGACTCCATTGATCCCTCTGGAACATCAAAGGAAGAATCCTTGGAAGAACAGGTCAAACGCCTCCATACTGAAGCCGAGGAATACCTGGATGGATGGCAGCGAGCCCGCGCGGAATTTGCCAACTTCAAAAAACGCACCCAGCGCGAGAACGAACATGCCCGGGAGCGAATCGCCGGAGAAATCATCACCCATTTCCTCGGAGTGAAAGATGATATCGAGCGTGCGCTTACGAGAGCTCCTGAAACGGATGATTTCCAGGAATGGATATTAGGGATTGAATTGATCCACCAAAAACTTCAGGCGCTATTAGATGCGGAAGGCGTCGAACTCATCGAGGCTGAAGGCGAGCGTTTTGATCCGAATCTTCACGAGGCAGTTGCGTTTGAGGAAAGCGATGATCACGAAGAAGGGTTAATCATCGATATTACACAACCAGGATACAAGATGGGCGAGCGTGTGCTTCGTCCCGCAATGGTACGAGTCGCCAAATAGGAGATGTCCGCAATGGGAAGGATAATTGGAATTGACCTTGGAACAACCAACTCTGTAGTCGCTATCATGGAGGGAGGAGACCCTGAGGTCATCCCCTCCTCTGAGGGAAGCCGGCTGATCCCATCAGTTGTGTCTCAGAATCCGACTACCGGAGAACGCATGGTCGGTCAGGTAGCCCGGCGTCAGGCAATTGTAAATCCGGAAAATACGATCTTTTCAATTAAGCGCTTCATGGGACGTAAGTTCTCCGATGAAGAAGTTCAGCACGGTCTTCAATTCATTCCATACCAGGTTTCTGAAGCGCCCAACGGTGATGTGCGCGTCATGATTGGCGGAAAAGAATACTCCCCCCCCGAAGTCTCGGCCATGATCCTTGCCAAGATTAAAGCCGACGCAGAAGCATTCACCGGGGAGAGCATAACCCAGGCCGTTATCACCGTCCCCGCATATTTCAACGACGCGCAACGCAATGCAACAAAGGACGCTGGGAAGATCGCCGGGCTTGATGTCCTGCGTATCATCAATGAACCCACAGCCTCCGCACTGGCGTACGGTCTCGACAAGAAAGTGGATCAAACCATCGCCGTCTACGATCTGGGTGGAGGCACCTTCGACATCTCCATCTTAGATGTCGGCGACGGAGTCTTCGAAGTGAAGTCCACCAACGGTGATACCTTCCTCGGAGGCGACGACTTCGATCAGCGCATTATCGATTACATTGCCGATGAATTTCAGCGTGAACAGGGCATCGACCTGCGCAGCGACCGCCAGGCACTCCAACGCCTAAAAGAGGCCGCTGAGAAAGCAAAGATCGAGCTATCGACCGTGACTCAGACCGATATCAATCTCCCGTTTATCACTGCAGATGCATCCGGCCCCAAGCATCTGACCGTTACACTTACTCGAGCGAAGCTTGAGCAGATCACCGATGATCTCATCGAACGCTCGATCGAACCCTGTAAGCAGGCGCTTCGGGATGCGGGTCTCTCCGCAGAGGATATTGACGAGGTTATCCTCGTCGGCGGGATGACACGTATGCCAGCAGTTCAAGAGGCAGTACGCAAGATCTTCGACCGCGACCCCCATAAAGGCGTAAACCCTGATGAGGTGGTAGCAGTTGGAGCTGCGATCCAGGCCGGCGTCCTTGGCGGCGAAGTGAAAGATATCCTCCTGCTCGATGTCACACCTCTCACACTCTCCATCGAAACGCTGGGAGGGGTTGCGACATCCCTCATCGACCGCAACACGACCATTCCAACACGTAAGAGTCAAGTCTTCTCCACAGCCGCTGATAACCAGGCGGAGGTCGAAATCCACGCATTGCAGGGAGAGCGACCCATGGCCGCGGATAACAAGTCACTCGACCGTTTCACCTTGCAGGGCATACCGCCGGCGCCGCGCGGTCTGCCGCAGATTGAGGTTACGTTCGATATCGACGCCGACGGCATACTGAAAGTCAGCGCCACGGATAAGGCGACTGGAAAGAGCCAACAGATTACGATCCATGCCTCCTCCGGGCTTTCTGAAAATGAAGTCACGCGGATGCGCGATGAAGCAAAAACAAATGCCGAACAAGATCTTGAGCGCCGCGGAGTCGCCGAAACCCGGAATCGAGCTGACCAGATAATCTACACCGCCGAAAAGACCATGCGCGACAGAGGCGACAAGCTTTCAGAATCAATTAAAGCCGACTTGCAGGCTAAGATAGATGGGCTGCGGGCAGATATCAACGCCGATCGTTACGATGCAGTGGAGCAGAAGACAAACGATCTTCGCCAGATGATCGAAGCTGCGGGGGTTGATATAAATGCGCAGCAGGAAGAACAGGTCGGAGGCAGCACTCCTGATGGCGATGACCCCTCAAAACAGGAAGATGTCGTAGACGGTGAAGTTGAAGATGCCTAAGCAGGTACATACCTATGCAGAACGGCGCCTTTGGGCGCCTTTCCTTATCCCATATCTATGAATGGCAAACGAGATTATTACGAAGTTCTAGGCGTATCGCGAAGCGCATCACCCGATGAAATTCGGAATGCGTTCCGTGCCCTAGCGAAACAATATCACCCCGATGTAGCTGAGGAAAGCGGCACCGAAGAGCGCTTTAAAGAGATCAACGAAGCCTACGCCGTGCTTTCTGACGCCGAACGAAAAGCCGCCTATGATCGTTTTGGTCATGAGGGGCTCAGGGGAATGAACTTTGATTTCGACTTCGGCGGTTTCAGCGATATCTTTGAAGGGCTTTTTAACTTCGGCATGGGAGGGCGTCAGAGACGAAATGCACCCCGGCGCGGGGCCGATCTACGCTACGATCTCACGCTAAGCTTCGAGGAAGCCGTTTTCGGCATCGAAAAGGAAATTTCATTTTCCCGACAAGCTGTATGCTCGATTTGCCAGGGATCGGGTGCAGAACCCGGCACTTCGCCTACCCGCTGCACTACCTGTGACGGCACGGGTGAAGTACGCCAGATGCGGCAGACATTTTTAGGCTCGATGGTTAGTGTCGCCCCCTGCCAGAACTGCGGCGGGAGAGGCCAAACTATCGCCACTCCCTGCAAGAACTGCTCTGGGCGCGGCTTGGAGCGCAAGAAAGTCAAGAAAGTAATTACAGTGCCCGGTGGTGTAGACGATGGCACTCAAATCCGCCTGCCGGGCGAGGGCGAGCCCGGCGTGAATGGGGGACCTCCTGGGAATGTATACGTGGTTATACACGCCAAACCCCATCGCTTTTTCCGGAGACGGAACGATGACATCCTTCTTGAGCTGGCCATTAACATCGCTCAGGCAACTTTGGGGGCTGACATTTCTGTACCGACGCTCGAAGGCGACGAAACACTGACTATTCCTTCCGGCACACAACCCGGGAAGATTCTGCGATTGCGTGGGAAAGGTGTCCCGCGGTTGAATCGGAGCAGCAGAGGCGATCAACTGGTGATTCTCTCGGTTGAGATTCCCCGTACGCTAGATTCTGAACAGCGCGAAATCATGGAACGCCTGGCCGAATCCCTTGGAACCGAGGTCCGGCCACGGGAGCGCGGTTTCTTTGACACTTTGAAGAATATTTTTGGAGGGTTGAACGATTGAGCTGGCTCGAGCTCTCCCTGAATCTCAATGGCGAGCTTGCTGAAGCGGTCACCGAGGTATTATCCCGCTATGCGTCGGGCGGGGTCGCCATCGAGATGGCAGCGGACAACAACGGCGCTCTTTCAGCCGAATCGGATGTGCTCGTTAAGGCGTATATACCGATCGACGGGCAGGAAGATGAACAAAGACGGCGCATTGAAGAAAGCCTCTGGCACCTCAGCCAGATTCAAACACTGCCCGAACTAGAACTTCGAATTATTAAAGAAGCGGATTGGCAAACATCCTGGAAGAAGCACTTTCAGCCTATAGCAATTGGCAAACGTTTGCTGATCATCCCCCCCTGGATCACCGTCGAAGAAATTGAGCGCGAGGTAATTGTCCTTGAGCCGGGGATGGCCTTTGGCACCGGGCTTCACCCCTCAACACGACTATGTCTTGAAGCCCTGGAGGATATTTTACAACCCGGGGACAATATTCTGGATATCGGATGCGGCACGGGCATTCTGAGTATCGCCGCGGTTCTGCTGGGAGCGAACCACGTGCTTGCTGTTGACACCGATGAGATTGCGGTGCAGGCTACCAGGGAAAATGCAGAAAGGAATCGTGTCGCCGAATATATTCGTGTTGAATCTGGAAGTATCGAGCAAGTGAAAATTCTTCAAACCGAATCGCAAAAACCTGACCTCATTGTTGCGAACATCCTTTCTCATATCTTATTGGATTTGATCCGGTCTGGACTGGCCACCTACATGAAACCCCAGGGGAGAATCATCCTCTCGGGCATCCTTGCGGAGCAAGTAGAAGCCTTGGTGAACCTGGCGGCAGATGGAAACCTGGAGCTAATTGATGCCCGCAGCGAAAAGGACTGGCGGGGGCTCATCTTTAAACGAAAACTGCCCCGAATATCACCGGGGCAGATCGAAACGAAAGGTCAAAGCGGAGAGGCTTGACGCGATCAATCGGACTTAGGCTTATGCCGGTCTTTGTTTCCTGAAGCGATATGTGATCCGCCCTCGGGACAGATCGTAAGGAGATAGCTCCACTCGCACGTGATCCCCTAGCAAAATTCGGATGTAATATCGACGCATTTTACCTGAAAGATATGCGAGAACTTCATGCCCGTTTTCCAACTCAACACGGAATTGTGTTGCGGGCAACGCCTCCAAGACCGTACCTTCCATGACGATTTTTTCTTCTTTCTTTGTCATGCACACCTCCAGAGAGAAGACCGATTTCTGTAGATTGTCCGCTCTCCCTACCCCGCCTAGCGACGTCCTGGCGTCGTCTTTCTCTGGCGGCGCTTCAAGCGGCGGATGGCTTTCTTACGTTGAATCCTACGCAGCTCGCTCTTTGATATGAACCAGCGCTTTCTCCGCACCACGCTCAATACCCCGCTCTTCGCTACCTTCTTGCGAAAGCGTTTTAGTAACTGCTCCTGTGATTCGTTAGGCCGAAGAACAACTGTCGGCACTTTCCATCACCTCCTCCTGCTCGAGCTCTTTGGATCAGCTCGTTTGATCTACTAATTCGAGGTCGAGTCGTTCGCGTTCAAGGCTGAAATCGAGGACACGAACCTTCACTTTCAAACCCGGGGTAAGATCCCCCGGACCATTTGGCGTCTTCAGTAATCCCTCGAGATTCTCTTCTACAAGAACGAAGGCACCGGGCGCGCTCAGTACGGTAACTTCGCCTGCCAATTCCTGCCCCACGTCGATGTGATCCTTGGCCAATTCCCAGGGGTTCGGTTCGAGACGTTTAAGGCTCAGACCAATGCGATTGTTGGCAGCATCGAGGCGAATGATCAGTGTCTCCACTTCCTGCCCGATCTCCAGGACCACCGAAGGATCTTCGATGCGCGTCCAGGAAAGTTCAGAGATGTGGATCAATCCATCTGCGCCACCGATATCTACAAATGCACCGAACTCACGCAGGCTCGTTACAATCCCTTTTCGATGCTCACCCTCTTTTAGAGCTTTGATCACATCCGCTTTCTGATCCTGCCGCCATTGTCGGATCGCTTTCCGCTCGGACAATACCAGGCGCCTGCGTTGAGGGTCCACCTCAATTATCTTAAGCGGTATCTGCTTTCCGATCATCTTATTAAAATAAATCAGCCGTTCTTCGTCATCCAACCCTCGCGGCAATCCACTCAGGTGAGAAGCAGGGACAAAGCCGGTAATATGACCAAAAGGTACGAGGAGACCGCCCTTATTAAAACTGGTCGCCTCTGCATTGAAGAGCTCGTCGTTTGACATTACACGCCGAGCCTCGAGCCAATCTCCGCTTTCACGTGCTTGTGAAATTGAGACGAGTAAATTGCCATCGGGGTCAACCGGATTAATGACCATCACAGAAACCAGGTCGCCAGCCTTCAATTGGGCGTCCTCTTCAGGTATTTTTTCAAGGTCTGATTGCGGAACAACGCCATCACGCTTTTGCCCCAGATCAACGATCACCCCATGAGAATCTTGAGCGATCACAGTACCCTGCAGCAAATCCCCTCGTTCAGGGGCTGCAAAGCGGTCATCACTCGCGAGCAGTGCATTTAGATCATCCACCGCGTCGGTCATCCTTACTTTCCCCGGTTAAATGAAATCACCTGGTCAGCGCATTCCCAGACCGACCAGGCTACCATGTTAATCCGAAAAATACTGTTAATCGGATACTCGCTCTGGCGCACTCCTTTGACTATCTCGCAAAGACCAAATTCTATACCGGCCTGCGAACGCGAGGTCATTATACTCAGCCACCTGGGCATTGTCAATCAGGCGCTGTTTTCGGGCGATCAACAAGGCTATAAAATAGGTTCTCCTCCAAATTGTGTGGGTGACCTGGCGGATTTGCGGTCCCCAGAATACTAATAAATCGTAGGAATCAATCCGTATGTCGGACCGACACCCTCGAACAGCCTGTTATCCCCAACCTCCCGCAGGTTTGAAACCTGCGGGAGGTTTAACGCGCATACCACATAGCGCAGGCTGTGCCTGCGACCGGAAGCAGAGCTTCCGCACTCCACATACAACCAACAACTCCTCACCGGCGTTGGAAGAACCACGATGTACATCCCATGAGCGCTGGTAAGAGTTCCTTAGAGACGTTCCTTTGAAACGTAAAGCCGGATAGATCGTTGTTGTCAGGGGGTGTGGCTCCACCGCTGCGCTTCGCGCAGCACTCCGTAGGAGCCTTGAGTGCTTTGCGAGGGCAGACTACTGCACCCACTTCCCCCTCGATAGGAGGGAAGAAAACGAAAAATTCGATTCAACACATCTGCGGGGTCCGGCATATGAAAGATCCATCAACTGAAGTATCCGCGTTTAGGTCACCTTTCCACAATAAATGGAGGAGAACCTTAAAATGATAATGGGCAATCTTCAATCATTTTCCAGAGTCAGCCATACGGACGGCGCCCTACTTGACATAAATTTCTTGACGTGCAGTGAAAAGCAACCGTCAGGCTTTATTCCGGTTCGTCGAGAAGCACCCGGTCCGGCCCCTGGTCCACTTCCCAGGGGTAGACAATATGGGCATCTGTGCTTGCAGCGAAATAATCAGGCCGCAACTGGCCGAAGAGATTTCGGTACGGGTTGTAATGCAGGACGCAAGTGAGGGGCACACCCTGCGCGGCAACGATTCTATTGCGAACAGCTGTAATCGTCCGCCCGGATCCCCAAACATCATCGACAACGAGTAATTTGCGGTCTTCTAATTGATCATCATCTGGAAATTGGATGAACTGTGGCCAAGCCAGGAGCTTCGCAGTATCAATCTTGGATGCGAAAGGGAAATCCACCGCGGCGGTGAGAACACTTTCAATATTGAGCGACTCACACAGCAATCCGCCGGGGATGATCCCGCCACGAGTGATGATCACCATTGCCTCGAATTCCATCTGAAATTGTGGGGTGAGGTGGTCAATCAGCTTTTCAACCTCTTGCCAGGTGATCAGCTCTGTACGTCGTTGCATTCAAATTCACCAAGAATAACGCGGTAGCGGATATTAGCACCAGTGAATTTCATTGACAAATTCGGCTGGTTTCTAAGGGGCGCAATCTGTTTTGATGCAAAGGAGATCTGCATTGGTTTGCCGTGCTCAAGAAAGGCTTAGCCAATCTCTTGTGTGCTGCTACAGGGCCTTAACCGCCTCTAGAAATTCATCCCATTCCTCACGGAAAAAATGTAAGGTCACGGTCCCGAGCTCGACATGGTATGTAGTTTCACCATCTGGCTCCTCTGCCGACCAAACGATGAAATTAGTCGTCTCTGCTATGATTTTCGTTGTGATTTCTTCTGAATCTGTCATCGCTGCACACCTCCAGTTAATAGATAGCGTTTGAATACCTCGATGCCATTTATTCGCGCGGTTTGGTTCCTTCAGTATACGAGCCGCTGTCGAAAAAGGCGAGAGCCAGCAGTTTATCGCGGGTGCGAACAGGGCAACACAGGAGCGTTTCTCTCAATCTTGCGAGTTCTTGTCTTGATTCGATCGGATCTTAATAGCTTTCCAGATTCTCGGAAGAATTGGATTCTTAGGAGGGCGCTCTGCCAAGACATCGATCGGCGGTTCCCAGGGCGAAAGATCGGACATCTTCCGGTAGACATACCGCCCTAAAAGAATGAACGATGCTATCGTAGGAGCGGAGAGCAGCAAACCAATGATCCCCGCCAGGCTTGCACCGATCACCAACCCCACCAGAATCAAAGCAGGATGAAGATTCAATGTGGGACCCATGATACGCGGGACTATGAAAATATCGATGGATTGATCCAGGATAACAACGCAAACCACGATGACTGCAGCATAGGCCAGGGGCGTTAAACCAAACCAATTCGAGGGCTGGAAAAGACCGACAAGCGCGGCGACAAACCCCGCGGTTACAGGACCCACGATGGGGATAAATTTCGCTACTCCTCCTAAAACCCCCAGACCGATCGGGAATCGAACGCCAAGTATCTGCATGAGCAAATACGTGAGAAATCCGGCAATGGTGACGATGAGGAGCTGGCTGCGCATGAAAGCCTGCCAGATCTTGAGAAGTTCTCGCATAAGCCGTTGGATGTCATGTTTATAGCCAGGAATTGAAATATCCTTCAGCACAGCTCGGATACGGCGATAATCGAAAATCAAGAAGAAAGCGATCGCAATGACAAGGACGATTCGAGTCAAGGACTCAATCACACCCGTGGCGAGGAATGTAATCAGCGAACTGATTTCACCAAGCAACGGTTGAATGGTGGCGATAACCTGCTCTCCGACCGCGGCAAGATCAAACTGAGAAAAATCGATCGCCCAGGGTCCGAGATGGTAGGTATGCTGACTCAGATGTTCAAGTTGGGTGGGTAAATCGAGCAGGAATTGCTGAACGATGAGGAATAACGCCTGGAGCTGCTGTACGATTGCGAAACCCAGGACCGTCGAAGCGCCGATAAGGAGCAGAACGAACAGCAGCATCGCAATTGTCGCCGCCAGACCCCAGGGCATCTTCATCCTTACACACATGAACTGCACGACGGGGACAATGATGATGGTCAGGATTGGGGCCAGGACGAGAATCGGAATGACGTGTTGGAATCGAACCAGCATCCCGGCTACGATCATCATCACAGCCAGGGCAACAAGTGCCTTGGTCGTTACACTCCATTTCGGTGACTCTTCCTGCCTCTCGATCACTGAACATCCTCGTTTTCAACCTCTTCCTCCGCGGTTTGAAAACGGTTTCGCAGGCGCTTAATCCAGCCACTCAAGGGTTCAAGGCGATTTCTAGGCACGCTAGGTTTAACAACCTCCGCTCGAGGAGGTGTCACTTCAACGATTTTGCTGTGCAAATAACCAATGCCTAACCGCAATGTTGCTACAACAGGCGCAGCCAACAGAACACCAACGAAACCAGCCAGAATACCGCCGGCCAGCACTGCAATTAATACCACCAATGGATGGATGTTCAGACTCTCACCCATAATGCGAGGGACGAGAATGACATTCTCCAGCTGTTGAATTAAAAAGAATATCCCGACAACTAATAACGCAAAAGCTAAAGGCGTCAAACCCCAGGGGTTCACGGGCTGGAAGAGCGCAATAAGAGTTGCGAATACTCCTGTAATGATGGGGCCAAACATGGGAACCAACTCCATGAAGCCAGCGATTACTCCAACTGCGACAGGGAAGTCCAACCCCACGATAGACATCAAAACCGCGGTGATCACTCCCACTATCACACCGAGAAGCACTTGCCCCCTCAGAAACGCTCGCCATATCCGGTTTGTTTGGGTTAGAAGGTAATCGAAATCCTGCTGATTGGAAGCTGGAATAATGTTATTCAAGGCGGGTCTGAGTTTTTCAAAATCCACCAGGAAGTAAAAACTCATAACAATCATTAAAAGGAAAGTTGTGGCTCCAGATACTGCTGCGACAGCAAACGATCCGATTAATGAACCTGTTCTTGTGAGCAGAGGGCTCAAAGACGAAGCAAGGTTTGTAAGGAGAGGTGAAATATTCATCTCCCCCAGATCGATCTCAAAACGCCAAATATGAATAGTCTGATCCGCCAACGATTCAATCGCCGCGGGAAGCTCCTCTACGATGGATGACAGATATAAAGCGAGATCGACAATTCGCTGGGAAAACGCCGCGCCTAAGCCAGTCGTTATGCTGAGAATAAGCACCGCGGATAGCAGGAGCGCGAGGAACGCTATCAAGCCCTTCGGCAGACGTGTTTTCTCCCTCACCCAGCGTGTCAGGGGATAAAGCATGTACGCAAACAGAAACGCAAAGATTACAGGGACCGCCAGGCCGCGGAGAAGATAGAGGAGCAGGATGCCAAATAGAGCCCCGAAAGTAGCCACGACAAGTCTGGTTGCCGGCTGCCAGGACGGAGATGAATAATTTTTTTGAGGGTTTTGATCCGTCATCTTCGACCCATCCATTCTTTAATGGTCGGGCTGACATTCACCCCGACCCATGTAAGCATCACGCTATTGATTTTAGACCTGAAAAATGATTCTATTCAAAGCGGCGATAGATTACAAATTAAGGTTCGCCTCTACCTACTGTGGAAATGTGACAATGGTGCTTTAACTTTGAGATACAGACAACCGTAAGAATGACTCCCACACACAAATAGTCACTTCAAGTGAGCCGTGAAACGGCCCTTCGACTTTGCTCCCCACTCCCTTTGGTCGGGGACTTCGCAGGATAAACTCTCTGAGAAATCCTTCTCGGGTACCCTCCCATTATTTCGAAAAAACCTACCTCTAAAAACACACCCTCCTGTCTGGAGGGTGTGTTTTGAAATTTCGAGGAGGTCATCCTGATGAGAGGAGTCCAGCGATTAGTTTTTGTTCCCTTTGTATTTGGAACTCCCTCCGCTCCTTCTGCGATCTCCACCCCCACTTGACCGCCGGCCGCTTGGACGGCGATCGTTCTCCACTGCTTCCTCAAGTGTCCACCCCTCCAGGACAGCCTTGCGGGAAAGGCGGATTTTTCCATCGTGGCCGACATTCGTCACCATAACGGTGATCTCTTCACCAACCCGGGCGACGTCCTCCACCTTCTCCGTGTGATCACTATCCAGCTGTGAGATGTGGACCAGTCCATCCGTGCCCGGTAAGATCTCGACGAATGCGCCGAAATCCGTTACTCGAACGACCTTGCCGGTATAAATCCGGCCCGCGACTGCTTCTTCGACCAGGCCTTCGACCATTTCTTTTGCAGCTTTGGAGCTTTCCCCATCGGCTGCTGAGATGAATACCATCCCATCATCTTCGATGTCGATGCGTGTTCCAGTCGTCTCTTGGATTTTGCGGATCATTTTTCCACCCGGACCGATAATCGCGCCAATCTTTTCGGGATCGACTTTGACAATGGTCATCCGCGGGACATGCGGCTTTAGTTCTTCGCGCGGTGCAGGGATGGCCTCTTTGATCTTCTCGAGGATGAAGAGCCTCGCCTCGCGTCCTTGTGCAAGAGCCTCAGACATTAATTCGGAGGTAATGCCCTTGATCTTGATATCCATCTGCAGCGCGGTGATGCCTTTGTGAGTTCCAGCAACCTTGAAGTCCATATCTCCGAGATGATCTTCCAATCCCAGAATATCGGTAAGAATCACCGACTGATCGCCTTCCTTGATCAGCCCCATAGCGATTCCTGCCACTGGTTCGCGGATCGGTACACCTGTATCCATCAAGGCGAGTGTTGAACCGCACACCGATGCCATCGAACTGGAGCCATTCGATGAGAGCACTTCAGAAACAAGGCGCATCGTATAAGGGAATTCTTCCTGAGAAGGAATTACGGGCAACAGAGCGCGTTCAGCTAAAGCGCCATGGCCGATCTCCCGTCGGGAGGCGCCGCGCAGGAACTTGGTTTCCCCAACCGAGAAGGGTGGGAAATTGTAATGGTGCATGTACCGCTTCTCGTTCCGCGGGGATAGACCATCAAGCTCCTGCCGCTCACGCGGAGTGCCGACCGTCGCCACCGTCAGGACCTGCGTCTCACCTCGAGTGAACAGTCCGGAGCCGTGAGCTCGCGGGCTGAAATCTATCTCTGCATGAATCTCGCGAACATCCTTCGGACCACGTCCATCTGTTCGAGTCTTGGTCTCGAGAATGAGTGATCGCACGGCAGCCTTGTGTACTTTTTCGAAAGCTTCACGGATGTCAGCGACTTCCCATTCTTCCTCGTCTGCGAATGCTTCTATGGTTTCGTCCCGCAGTGCATTCAATGCCTCAGATTGCTCCGCTTTCTTCCTGGGCGTACTGACGAGATCCTGAACGCGACCTTCAAGCCATTCAGAAACTTTCGTTTGGATTTCCTCGCTGAGTTGGAAGGACGGGTAGGAGCGTTTCTCTTTGCCGACTTCCGCCTGCATTTGTCCTTGCAGGTCGATAAGTGACTTAATCGCTTCTTGTCCCACCTCAAATGCTTTGATGATTTCTGCCTCTTCAATTTCCTTTGCTCCGGCCTCCACCATCATGATCGCCTCGCTTGTTCCGGCGATCACCAAATCTAAGTCGGACTCATCTATGACTTGATAGGACGGGTTGATAACGAAATTTCCGTCCTGTTTAGCCACACGGACAGTTCCTACCGGTCCAGCGAAGGGGACGTCCGCAATCGTGAGGGCAGCTGACGCTCCCAGGAGTCCGAGAACATCCAGCGGCGTTTCTCCATCAGATGAGAGCGCGTATAGGATCACCTGGACCTCGTTGCGCATGTCCTTTGGGAATAAAGGACGGATCGTCCGGTCTGTCAATCTCGCAGTGATTATCGCGCCTTCGGTCGGTCGACCCTCCCGGCGGAAGAAGGAGCCGGGAATACGCCCTCCGGCGTAAAGCCGCTCCTCATAATCAACAGTGAGTGGGAAGAACCCGAGTCCTTCCCGAGGTTTGTTGCTCATCGTCGCAGCAGCGAGGAGGACACTGTCCCCCTGGCGCACTGTCACGGCGCCGCCCGCCTGACCAGCGAGTTTGCCGGTGGAGAGCGTGATTGTCTTGCCGCCTATAGTTGTTTCAAATGACTTTTCTTCATACATAAAAATATCCCTCCCGCACCTTCAACTTATGCGAGTCAGGGACTGGGGAAGGACCGTCAGTTTGTAAATATCTTCACTGATGGGCGTTCTCCAATTCCCAACCCACGGCAATAGTCAGATGCGCTTTCCTAGGTTGTTATTCCTGGGTCGTTTTTTCCGATCGACGACCCCATTATAGATAATTAACGAGCAAGTTTCTAACTCACCTGCTCGTCTGCTCTCGACATTATTTCCGGCGAATATTTAAGCTCTCTGTAATCGCCATATAAGAGGCTGCATCTTTCCGTTTCAAATAAGTGAGCAGCTTCCTTCGTCTTCCAACGAGTTTCAATAGACCTCGTCGTGATGATTCATCATGTTTATGAAGACGTAGATGGTCTGTGAGTTGTCCAATTCGACGAGATAAGATCGCGATTTGGACTTCCGGTGAGCCCGTATCATTTTCATGACGGTGGTACTCGCCGATAAGCTGGGTTTTTTCTTCTTTTGTAAATGCCATGACGTCTGCTCCTCCGCAGGTCACTCAACCCAAAGTCCTATGGTTTACCATACTAAACCTCAGGTTAGTCTAGTCATACGATGGGCAAATTATACCAGAAGCACTTCCCCTCGGTTTACAAAACCCGATCGATTGCCTCACGATGGTTACCTGGCAGGGATCCCATCGTGTTCCGGACAAGACGTTTGACACCTGGATGTCCTGCTTTAATTTCGTCTAAGAGGAATTTCGTCGTCTCTGCAGGGGACTTTTTGGCCAGTTGATGCATTAACCTATAGAGGGATTGAACACTCTCCCCGCGAACCTTCGCGCTAATTCCATGAAGGATTTGGAAGGTCTCGGGAAGGTATTTATCAAATGTCGAGTCCCGGGACACGCTAGCAAGCAACAGGAGCGCGAGATGGCGCACTTGAAGCCGTTGGTCATCAATCCATCTCTTAATTACTTGAAAAGAAAGATCGGGGTCTTGTTCACGCCACACGGATAAGCCATCCGCAGCAAGCCGCTCCAAGGCGACGACATCCTCACAGGCTTCCGCCCATGCTTCAGCATAGATGGGCACATCCTCTTGCGCAGCTCTATTCAACAAGCACGCAGCCACAAAGCGGCCCTCGCGAACACCTGTATTCCACATTAGCTCAGCCGCCTCTAACCAGTCCCCCTGCTCCTCATGCTCGAAATGCTGAATTTCGTTGCAGAGCATCCTTAAAACTGGGCGAGAGACCCGGAGGACACGCGCTGTTTCTACCGGCCCCGTTGTGACATTACTGCGTTTTGTGCGATCGGCGTAGAACTCAAGCATCTCATTACAGGCGCGCGCGAACCGCCCTGGCTCTCCCAGGAGCATAAGGACGCTCTCTATTTGGAGGCGCAGGTTCTCGGGGTTAACTGCAGGCATTGCAGGCTTTGGAGGTCAAATCCTCTCTTGGTTTTACGGCTTTGGCCATTTCACAAATTCTTATAGTTGAAACACTGCACGGTAGGCTATCCGCGGCATACAATCCTCTTAATTAAGACGCCTCTCAATCGCACGTTCAACAGGTTTAAGCCAGACGGATTCAAGCTGCTTTGCTCTTGTCAGCAGGAGTGGTTCCGGAGTTACCGCCAGCAAGTCAATCCAATCCTGGAGAAACCGCCACATTAAAGCGTGATCCCAGATCTCGGACCAAGTCTCCTGCTCCCATTGAATCCCTGCTCGACTCAACATATTATCTCGATAA
>DAOWMX010000052.1 GCA_030642885.1 Anaerolineales bacterium
GGAATATTCAAGAGACTGAAGTTATACTCATCCGTCTCTACCTCACGTGAACGGTAGATTTGGAAGCCCATCTCGGCGAAGATTGCATAGACACGGCGAAGCATCTGGTTGGCGGGGTGGATCCTGCCGCGCGACACGCTGCGACCGGGCAAGGTGACATCCAGCCGTTCTTCCCTCAAGCTTCTTTCTACCGTAGCTTGCTGCATGGAAGTTTCGCGCCCTTCATAGGCGGCTTCTAATGCCTTCTTGACCTCGTTCGCTCGCCGCCCAACAGCAGGACGCTCCTCTTTCGAAAGCTCCCGCAGACTTTCTGTGATCTTTCCCAGCTCAGCGCCACGTCCCAGGTAGCTCACCTTCCAAGCTTGAAGCGTGGGTTCATCCAACGCTTCATCCAGGTCCTTTAACGCTTTTTGTTCAAGTTCGTCCAGACGTTTCAGCATGGAGACTCCTTTCTATTCACACGCGCCATTTCAGACGGCGCTTTAAACAAAACGCCCCCGCCCAATCAAGGGACGGGAGAGCAATCCCGCGGTACCACCCTTGTTGACCCCGAAGGGCCCTCTCAATCCCGACGGCCGTTGCTTCACATCCCACATATGGCGATCAGGTCCCCGTCGTTAACGGTGGGGTTCCGGCCCGAACTACTGGCCTCTTACGAGGCGTTCCCCCGGGCGGCTCATGAGGGAACTTCAACGGTACTCTCTCGGGCCAGGGTTCCAGCCACGCCCCAGCCTCTCTGGCGAGTTCGATCCGCCTACTTTCCTCAGTCTCAGCCTTTCTGTGTCAATTTTACTTCATAATTATGCTTAATTCACCCTCACTGTCAACAGAGTTTCCCCCATCATCCATATTCTCAGGCGCTCTTTGAACCTTCCTCTGGGAACATTTCCACATCCCCTTTCGTCTCAAGCATAACGATCAATCCTGAAATAAATGGAGACAATCATGAAGACGAAAAGAAACCTACATCGACTCACACTCTTCACCCTGCTCATCCTTCTTCTCCTCAACGCCTGCAGTATCTTCCAACCAGCCCCACGCGACGAACGGACGGGCGGGTGGGTTGATTGGGACAACAAAGGTGGTTGGTCGGGTTATGAAGCCTCGGCGGATGGCGCCTATTTGGAGGAATCTGGGTCCAGCCTGGCGCTCGGCGCTGCCCCTCCGGAAGCCCCCATAGCGATTGATGCCGAGAAGTCGGTGGATTCTCCCTTACGCTCGAACCAGTACGCATCGATGCGCGCCGGGAGCGTAGACGACAACGCCGAGTGGGACGATTACCTGCTCTATCGCCAGCGCTTCACCGAAGCAGGCATCCTTGTCCACGACCTTGACGTCAGCGAACGTCACATTATCCGCGTGACGGATGCGGACGACCACCCAATTTTAGGAGCCGTGGTGACAATCAGCGATGCAGATGGCCGCGAGCTATCCCGGCTACAAACAGCATCAGACGGTCGTGTGCTTTTCTTCCCGAAAGCGATCGACGGTGGGCAGGCACAGGGTTACTTCATCCAAGCCGAAAAGGATGGTCGCGAGGTTTCGCTTAATATCAATGGCGAGACTCGGGAGCATGACCTGACGCTTGACGCACGCTCGGCGACCGACCCGGTTCGATTGGACGTGCTCTTTCTGATCGACGCCACCGGCAGCATGAGCGATGAAATTCAGCAGCTCAAAGACAATATGATCAGCGTATCTGAACGCATTCACGCCTTACCCTCCGCGCCAAATGTTCGCTTCGGGATGACGATCTACCGCGATCGCGGTGATCTCTTCATCAGCCGCACGTTCGATTTCACGTCGGATATCCAGGCATTCACGGATGAGCTGGCGCAGGTTATCGCTGAAGGCGGCGGTGATTACCCCGAGAGTCTGAATGAGGGTTTGCACAGCGCGCTTCACCTTCCCGAATGGCGCGTCGATGAGACGGTCAGCCTGATCTTCCTGATCGCCGATGCCCCACCGCATCTCGATTACAGTCAAGACTATGACTACGCTCAAGAGATCTTCAACGCGACCGAAGACGGGATCAAGATCTTCCCGCTCGCATCGAGCGGGCTCGACGACCAGGGGGAATACATCTTCCGCCAGTTAGCCCAGATGACCGCGGGGAAGTTCCTTTTCCTGACCTACGGGGCAGGTGGAGGTCCCGGAGATGACACAACCCATCACGTGGATGATTACAGCGTCCTTTCTCTCGACGATTTAGTGGTCAAGGTCGTCGAGGAGGAGCTCGAGCCTTTGGATTACAGCCAGTAACCAAAATCCCAACGATGAAAAGTCGCTGGATAAATTGCTGGGGCGGGCCTGTGGCCCGCCCCAGTTTCCCTTCATATTCACAGCTGCCGGTTTGTTTCTTCACAGGCGTAAGGGTCGAACGGTCGTATAATCTCTTAGAATCGATTTTTCTCTCATTGTTCGTGAAGGCATTTCCATGAACCTGGTTTCTCTGCGAAGACACGCTAACCTGCACTGGGCCATCTTTCTCGTGACGTTGCTAGCGCTGTCGAGTTGCCAGCGTACTCCGTCCGCGTCCTCAACACCAGAAACCATTACGACCCCTTCTATGGAACAAACCCGTTCTGCAGCTCCCGCGCCAACGAGCAATCCACCCGAGCCCACTCCCATGCCCGCGCAACCTCTTATTCTCGGCGTACCACCTCAATGGCTGCACGCCGCCGAGCAAGCCGTCGAGCTCTTAACCGGGGCGGGATCGACCTGGGAATGGATGGTTGAGCCGTCAACCGACCCGAACGAAAACCTCCAGCAAGGCATTTTCGACCTGGTGCTGCTGCACGATTCAGATGGTGTCCCAGTTGGGAGCCATCCGCTTTCACTGGCGGTCCCGCTCTCCAGCTCGTGGGTGCATATCTCACTACCTGAGGCGGAACAGGTTTTGATAGACGGCAGCCCTTATATTGCTGTGATGGATTGGTCGGAAATTACTCCAAATATGAGATCGCTCCTAGTCGATGGCCACCATCCCTCTGATCCTAATTACCCGCTGCGGCATGAATGGTCTCTGCACAGCTTACCGAATTTCGAGAGCGCCGCCGAAGAACTGGCCCCATGGTTGAACCAGGAACTAACGTCTGACGCGGTCATTCACCTTACGGCAGTAGGCGATGTGATGCTTGACCGGGCGCTCGGGGAGGCGGTCCTCGCCGGTGATGTGGATTACCCCTTTGCTCAAATCGAAGGCATGCTCTCCATAGCCGATATAACCATCGGAAACCTCGAATCGGCGCTCGGTGACCTGGGCACCCCTGAGAACAAGGGTTACACCTTCCGTGCTCCAAAAGAGACGGCCGAGACCTTGTCGCTGGCAGGATTTGATTTGCTCTCTCTGGCGAACAACCACGCCATGGATTTCGGCGCGGAGGGGTTGATACAAGCGATTCAACTGCTGGAGGCACGCGGGATTAATACAGCCGGTGCAGGAGCGGACGATGCCGCCGCCCACCGTCCGGTCATCTTCGAGATGAATGGCATCAAGCTCGCCTTCCTGGCTTACGTGGATGTGCCCGTCGAATATCGTGGTTTTGACGCCCGGACCTGGACCGCTGGTGAGAATCGCCCTGGAGTTGCCTGGGCCGAGCCAAATCGCATCCACGCCGATGTCACCGCTGCTCTCTCACAAGCCGACCTCGTTGTGGTGATCTTGCACAGCGGGTACGAGAACGTCGTTCAACCGAGTCCGCCCCAGGTGGCTGCGGCTCATGCCGCAATTGAAGCTGGCGCGAAGCTCGTGATCGGGCATCACACCCATGTCCTGCAGCCTATTGAACTCTTCAGCGACGGCGTGATCGTCTACGGGCTTGGTAACTTCGCCTTCGAAGATGCCGGCCCCCCCGAAACGGGGTTGTTAAACATTTGGATCGATGCTCGTGGAGTTCGTGAACTGGAACTCGTACCGCTTCTCCTGGACACCGACGGCCGCCCATTCCCCGCCAGCGAAGAAATATCCGACGCCATCCTTGAGTCTTTCTACACCACGACGATGGTTTCTGAAGGCCCGGATTGAGTATCTGGACCGCTTTTCAAGAATTGCCTCTTGACACAAGAAGATAAAAAGTAGTACAATTGTTCTAGTCACCGATGGGCGCATTTTATGCTCTCCCGGCCACCCGGGCCGTAACTAACGACACTCCCCATCGGAATGGAGTTCCCAATGTTCCATAAACTGATTCTTGTTGGTAACCTCGGCCGCGATCCCGAGATGCGCTACACGCCTAGCGGGCAAGCGGTCACCAACCTGTCGGTTGCATCCAACCGGCAGTACACCAGGTCAGACGGCGAAACTGTCAAAGAGACGATCTGGTTCCGCGTTTCGGTCTGGGGCAAGTCAGCGGAGGCCTGCAACGAGTATCTGCGTAAGGGCCGTCCGGTTCTTGTCGAAGGTCGATTGAACCCTGACGAATCCGGCAATCCGCGGATGTGGACAGGTAATGACGGGCAAAGCCGCGCCTCTTTCGAGGTGACCGCGGAGACCGTAAAATTCCTGGGTGGGCGAGATGATGCGCCGCTCGACGCCGACCAAGGGCAGCCAGCCGCGGCACCCGAGTCGGAAGACGACATCCCCTTTTAGGGGAAAGAATCAACTCCTGCTTCACTGATGCAATATCGGTGGAGCAGGTCTTTTATTCCACGGAGATGACCCATGACAAAAAAATCACAGAAGCCGCATGTCAGCGGGCGCATGCCTGTTCACCTTCCCGCCGATTTAACTCCCACTTACGCCAACTTTGCCCTGATCACAAACTCACGCTCTGAGATCGTGATCGACTTAGCACAGGTCATGCCGCAAATTCCGCAGGCTCGTGTGCAGGCTCGCGTGGTGATGACTGCTTTTAACGCCAAGCTCCTTCTTCGTGCACTCACCGACCATATGGCACGTTTCGAATCCCAATATGGCGAAATTGAACTACCCAAGGGCACTACACTGGCCGCTCAGCTTTTTAAACCGCATTCAGATGAAACTGAAGACGAGGGTACTGATGAAAAATCTTGATCAAATCGGCGACCGAATCCGACAGCACCTAGAAGAAAAAAATACCGCTCGCGACCAGGCTCTCCAACGCTCGCGCTCGCTCATCCGTTTTTGCTCAAAAGCCATCCGCGCCGTTCATCGCGAGGAATTTGAACTCGCCAAGGAACTCATCAAAGAAGCATCAGAACTTGTCGATCTACTGAGCACCGAACTGGCGCCATTTCCCGATCTCTACAAAGCGGGATATACACAGTCAGCGCTCAAGGAGTTTGCCGAGGCGAGCATCGTGTACCGGCTCGTCGCCGGCGAACCGCTCCCTGAACCAGAAGAACTGCGAGTGGGTTTCGTTCCCTATCTGGGAGGGCTTGGTGAAGCGGCAGGCGAACTCCGCCGTCGAACCCTCGACGTCCTACGCCGCGATGACCTGGCGGAGGCGGAGCGCCTTCTGGAAATGATGGATGATATCTACGGCCTGCTGGTCACCATCGACTTCCCTGACGCCCTGACCCACAATCTTAGGCGGATTACCGACATGGTTCGGGGCGTAACCGAACGGACCCGGGGCGACTTGACAACAACATTTCAGCAGGGCGAGTTGAAGCGCGCCCTGCTATCTGTCGAGAAGCGGCTGAAGGAAGTCTGAACCTTGCGCGCGCACACAACCCGGGCATCCGAAATCGCCGCTTTCGTTTTCTGCCAACGGGCATGGTGGTACTCGCGCCTCGACATTCCGCCCAAGAACGTAGAAACCCTCGCTCAGGGAACTCGATGGCACCAACATCATGGGCTGCAGGTCATTCTTTGGCGGTGGACCAGAACCCTTGGAATCCTGACCATCCTCACCGCCATGGTCCTGGCCGCCATCGCTTTCGTTTCAACTCTCTCTGGATGACCTATGCCAGCACATATCCTGTCATTACTGATATTAGGAATACTGCTGATACTCTCCAGCCGACGTCGCTTAAAAGTGCTGGGGATCCCCTCCGGACGCCTGATCTCTCTCGACACTTCACGATTAATTCCTGTTACCGAACCTCTATACGACCCCGATTTAAGTCTGACCGGGCGACCTGATTACCTCGTTCAGCATGGCCGAAGCCGCATCCCGGTCGAGGTGAAATCCGGTCGAGCGCCCCAGAGACCTCATCGCTCACACGTACTTCAACTAGCCGCCTACTGTCACCTGGTTGAAACTACCACGGGAAAACGTCCCGCACATGGCATACTCAAATATGCCGATAGCGCTTACAAGATTCAGTACACCCACTCTTTACAGAAGGACCTTTTTCAAATCTTGGAGACCATACGAAAAGCGCAGGATTCATCACCAAGCCGGTCGCACAATTCCCCAAATAAGTGTCGAGCCTGCGGCTACCTTTCATCCTGTGACCAATCCCTCGTCTGAGTGTGCAGAGGATAAGACGTGCGCTTATAATAAACACGATGATCAACCCTGATACCCCCCCAAAGCGGATCGTCATCGCCATCCATCCTAAAATGGACGGCGCTCAACAAGCCGCGAACGATATCTCCGAATTCCTCTCCGGCCAGGGCCTGGATGCATATTCAGGTTTGCTTTTTGACGAAACGCTTCGCAGCCGAGTTAACGCCGGCGACTTCGACTTAATGATCGCTCTTGGCGGAGACGGCACCATGCTGCGCGCTGTCCACCTATGCGCTCCAAACAACGTGCCTATTCTGGGGATAAACCTTGGCGGGCTGGGATTCCTTATTGAAATCGCCCGAAATGAGTGGGAGGTCGCCCTGGAGAAAGTCCTGCGCGGCGACTACTGGCTCGAAACCCGGATGATGCTTCACACCGAACACCTTCGGGGCGATGAGCTTCTCGGTTCGTGGGATGTGCTGAACGAGTGTGTTGTCGGGCGCGGTGAGATGGTGCGCCCGGTGTTCCTCAAAGCCGAGATTGATGGCCATCCCCTGACGACTTATGTCGCCGATGGCTTGATCGTGTCCACCCCAACCGGCTCGACGGCATACGCGCTCGCCGCCGGGGGTCCGGTCCTACCGCCGATTTTACGCAATATCCTACTCGTTCCTATCGCCCCGCACCTTTCTATTGATCGAGCAATCGTGCTGCACGAAGGCTCTGAAGTGTCTATTGAGGTAAAAACAGACCACCTGGCTTCCCTGAGCATGGATGGCCATGAACCTGTTCAACTGCAGGACCGAGATATAGTTAGAGCCCGCGCCAGCGAATATGTCGCCCTCTTCGTGCGCTTTCAGGATCCTGATTATTTCTATCGAAATTTAACCTCACATATGAACCAAAACCCCTCCGCGAGCCAGATAACATGACAGAGCATTCACTCACTTGTGCCAACCACCCCAAGGTGGAAACAACCCTGCGCTGCAACCACTGCGATAAACCCATCTGTCCAAAATGCGCCGTGCAAACCCCGGTTGGTTACCGCTGCCGCGATTGTATTCGCGGACATCAGAAGGTTTTCGAAACATCCACCGCAATTGACCTTCCTATCGCCGGTGCAATTGCCCTAATTTCCGTCGGTCTTGCTACGGTGCTTCTGGACCTTTTAGGATTCTGGGGGCTGTTTGTAGCTCCGATCGTCGGCGGTGGCATTGCCGAACTAATACGCCTGGCAGTGAAAAAACATCGCAGCCGCCAACTCACGATAACAAGCATCGTTAGCGGCATCCTGGGGGTGCTTATCTATTTGGGCTTCCACTCGCTTCCCTTCTTCGCTTATTTCGCATTGGGCGTCGACCTTGAGCCGGGCTTCATCGGCGCCATGTTCTTAAGCTTCGCCTGGCCTCTAGGATACGGTTTTTTGATCATCAGTACGATGTACTACCGCCTCGGGACCATCAAACTCTAATTCATGATATGTTGAAAGAAATTCGCATCAGAGATTTCGCCATTATCGAAGATTTACGGCTTACCCTTGAGCCGGGCTTCGTCGTCTTCACCGGCGAGACTGGCGCCGGCAAATCCATCATCATTGATGCCGTTGAGATGCTTCTGGGCGGTCGGGCGGACAGCACCTTCGTCCGCACCGGCTCTGACATAGCCTTGATCGAAGGGCTTTTCGATCTCGAGCCTTCCACCCAGGAGCCGGTCAATCGCATCCTGGACCGGGAAGGTTTGCTTGACGACCCTGTACAGCTTCTCCTTGGGCGAGAAATCCGGCGCGAGGGGCGGAATATCTGCCGTGTGAATGGCCGCGCCGTCACGCTAAGTCTGCTTTCTGAAATCGGAGAGTTGCTGGTAGATGTACATGGTCAATCCGAGCACCTCAGCCTACTGCGGGTGAGCGAGCACATCCTTCTCCTGGATCGATATGCTTCCGACAACGACATTCTCGAGTCGTACCAAGAGCAGTATCAAACCTTGGGGGAAGTCCGCCGTCAGATTGAACAACTGCGCAAGCATGAACAAGATTCCGCCAGAAAAATTGAGTTCCTCACCTTTCAGATTAACGAGGTCGAGTCAGCCATTTTACAGACCGGAGAGGATGAGACCTTGCTTGAGGAGCGCTCCCGCTTGGCGAACGCTGAACAACTTGCGCATCAAACCGAGGAGGCGATCACCGCGCTTGACGGGCAGATTGAGGACCAGGAATCAACCACCGATCTACTTGGACGAGTCGTACAATCCACGTCTAGCTTAGCCAAAATTGATCCGAGCATGGCCGATTCACAGGCTCAGGCGCAAGCGATCATTGAACAAGTGTCCGAACTCATCCGGCGGCTTCGTCTATACCGTGAGGAAATCCTGTTCAATCCACATCGACTGGACGAAGTCGAAGAGCGCTTGAACATGATCACCACCCTTAAGCGCAAATATGGGGGAAGTATTGAAGCCGTCCTTTCCCAGGCCGAAACCGCTAGAGAAGACATGGAGAATATTACCCATGCAGAAGAACGGCTGAATGAATTATCCGAGGAGGAAAATGCCCTCCTTGATCTCCTGGGCAAGCTTGGCGTGCAGCTTACCCAGATCCGAGAAGAGGCTGGAAAGCGCCTGTCAAAGGCAATCGAGTATGAATTGGCAGACTTACATATGAAAGGGGCCAAATTCGGTCTCACCCAACACTGGGATGACGATCCTGATGGAGCCCCTATCGGCGGCCGCAATGTCGCCCTTGGTCCAACCGGTCTGGATCAAATCGAGTTCCTGGTCGCGGCCAATCTAGGCGAAGGGTTAAAACCTTTGGCGAAGGTCGCCTCAGGCGGCGAAACCTCACGCCTTATGCTTGGATTAAAGGGCATCCTAGCGCAAGCCGATCGAACGCCAACGTTGATTTTTGACGAGATCGACCAGGGAATAGGCGGCAGAGTCGGGGCGATCATCGGGGAGAAATTGTGGAAATTAACACCAAAACATCAGGTGCTATGTATCACCCATCTCCCGCAATTGGCATCGTTCGGAGATCAGCATGTCAAAGTTGAAAAGCAAGTAAAAGGTGAGCGCACGATCACGCTTACGCACTCCTTGAGCGACTCGGAACGGATAACGGAACTGGCATCGATGTTGGGAGGCGTAACGCAACCGAACCTCGAGAGCGCCACCGATCTACTCTACAAAGCCAGTGCTGAAAAGATCTAAGCACAAACGGGTGGAGTTACATAAGAGCAGTAGCCCCTTAAATTTAGAAAATAGGTTCTCCTCCAAATTGCGTGAGTGACCTGGTAGGTTTTGCGCTGTGTTGCCCCGTCAGAAGCTGAATTTCGGGTCCCCCCTGGCGATGACGGAGGAAGTCGTTTTTATCCATCCATAACTTCCAGCATGACCAATCTCCAAGTTCAGGCTCAAACCTCAAGGCGCAGGCTGCGCCTGCAACCGGAAGCAGATCTTCCGCACTCCACATACAACCAACAACCCCTCACCAGCGTGGGAAGAACCACGATGTACAAACCATGAGCGCTGCTAAGAGTTCCTTAGAGACGTCCCTTTGAAACGTTAAGCCGGAATCGATCGTTGTCAGGGGGTGTGGCTCCACGCTGTGCTAGGGCAGACTATGTAATGCGATCTATATGCACCCGAGTTCTGCCCAATCTGCGCCGGATTGCGTTTTAATGGGATAAAGAATTCGAGATTATGATATTTCCACACATCTGGATTTGCATAGTTGGTTTGAGCTAAGAGCTTGATGTTTGGTCCGGGGGGTGTGCTCCACGCTGCGCTTCGCGAGGGGAGTGGTCCCTCGAC
>DAOWMX010000179.1 GCA_030642885.1 Anaerolineales bacterium
CCTCTCGCAACCGACCAGCGAAGGCATTCGGGTGCTTCACATCCAGGGCGAGAAGCGCGGTGGGAAGGGTTTCCTCGGGAAGGCTGCCCCCTCCGACGGTTGAACGGCCCGGGGTGATTTCCCCCTGTCCCAGGTGTTTTCTCCATGCTTCAGCCCGCGCCTTAAGCGCATCCTCCGTGGCTGAAATCATTTGCCACACTGGGACTTCCGATGTCGCCTCCCCTTTCAAGTAATGCAGTAAGGTCGCAGATAGTGCCGCCAGGCAGAGCTTGTCCGGTCGCACGGCACGGGCGAGCGGTTGGCGGCGGAGTTTGTCGATAAGATCCTTCTCCCCCGTCAAGATTCCGGCCTGCGGACCTCCGAGTAGTTTATCCCCCGAAAATGCCACGAGCGAAGAGCCTATATGGAGTGATTCTTGCACGGTTGGTTCATGTCCCAGACCGAACTGTGCTGTGTCGAGCAACGCGCCGGAGCCGAGGTCATCCAAAACGGGGATGCCGCGGCGTTTGCCGAGTTCGACCAGTTCGGTGAGAGAGGGTTCTGTAGTGAACCCCACAATCTTGAAGTTTGAATGATGAGCACGCATGATCATAGCTGTTCGATCTTCGATTGCATCTTCGAAGTCTCTCAGATGGGTGCGATTCGTAGTTCCCACTTCGATCAGCTTGGCGCCAGATTGCTTGAGTACGTCCGGGATGCGGAAGCCGCCCCCGATTTCGATGAGCTGAGAACGGGCGATCAACACTTGCTTGCGGCGAGCGAGGCTTGTGAGCGCCAGGAGAATGGCAGCGGCGTTGTTGTTCACGACCAGCGCAGCTTCTGCTCCTGTAAGCCGAGTGACCAGCGCTTCAGCGTGCATATCGCGTTTACCTCGGCGGCCGCGTTGAAGTTCATACTCGAGTGTGCTGTAGTCGGCGCTGACGGAGAGTATCGCCTCGCGGGCGGCGCGGCTCAATAGGGAGCGACCAAGATTGGTATGGATGATGACGCCGGTGGCGTTGATCACCGATCGCAATGTGGGTGTGAGCCAGGAGGAAAGCATATCGCCTGTTTGGTTGATGATGGTTTGTTCATCTGGCGAGGGCGCCCCTTCAAGCACAGTCTGGCGGGTGAGCGCGAGCTGCTCCCGGAAGGCTTGAACGCTAAGCGCGTGACCGTAAGTAGAAATTAGAGAAGCAGCTTGCGGATGGTTCAAGAGATGGTCGACAGAAGGGATGTCTCTCAAGCTCACCGATTCGGCCTCCATCTGCTGCGATCCAGCCTTCGCAAGAGTAATTCGATCGCAACCAGACCAAGCCCAAGCAGGATCGCGAGCGAGAGGGTTAGACTGCGGTTGATCTGTAGCCAGACGCACAACTCGCCAAAGAGCGCAACAAGCAGCGCCCTGCGTAGAAGGATCATCGCTGGGAGATCAGGCCCCACGGCGAACCGGCGGTGAAGCAGCCAAATGAAGGGAAGCGTGGTGCCAGTGATCGCCAGAGCGAGCAGGAAGAAGAAGAGCCATCGTGGTCCCACGGTGGGGAGAGTGCCAACGAGCAGCAGAAATATACCCAACCAGCCGATGACGGCCAGAATAATGGCGGCGATCAACAGACTGCGATAACTTGAAGATGGTAGATCAAACATTCAATAACACCCTCTTAGGGTTTGTGGGAATTATAGCCCAGCGTCCATCGACGTGGAAAATCGCCGCGCGCGACCTGTGGGATGGCCTGGGTTATAATCCCCCGCGAGATCCCATGTCACTTCTACAAGCGGTTGATCTAAGCAAGTCGTACGGAGGCCAGGACGTCCTCCAAGGACTGACACTTTCTGTCCCCCACCAGGCTCGTATCGCCCTGGTGGGATCGAATGGTGTTGGCAAGAGCACCTTACTACGCATATTGGCCGGGGTCGAGTCTTCGGATGAGGGTTCAATTCAGCGCCCACGAGGTCTGCAGACTGGTTATCTCCCCCAGGCAACAGTGGATGGATCGCCCGGAGTAGGATTCGATGAGCAGACACCCTGGGAAATTGGCTTGGAAGCCTTCCAGGAATTGCGCTCTCGCGAGGAGAAGCTGGCCGAACTCGAGATGTCCATGGCCGACCCACAGCTTGTGGACCAGGCGATGACGCGCTATGGGGCGTTGCAGGAAGCGTTTGAGCGTGACGGCGGGTACTTGTATCAAGCACGCATAAGGCAGGTTTTAAATGGTCTGGGGTTTTCCATTAAGGATGATTTTCACCGGCCTATGTCCCAACTCTCCGGCGGTGAGAGAACACGTCTTCAGTTCGCTCGATTGCTGCTGGAGGATCCGGATCTGCTTGTTTTGGATGAGCCGACCAACCACCTGGATATCGATGCGATTGAGTGGCTTGAGAGATGGCTGCGTGATTGGCCGGGTGCTGTGATTGTCGTTTCACACGATCGATTCTTCCTTGATCGAGTGGCAAGTACAGTCTGGGATCTCACTCCCGCGGGACTTGAAGCCTATCGAGGCAACTACTCCGCTTACGTCCAGCAGAGAAGTGAAAGGGTAGAGAACCTTTCAACTCGCTACAAATCCCAGCAGGAGCATATCCGCAAAGAGCGCGATTATATTCAACGCAACATCGCTGGACAGAACACCCGCCAGGCGCAGGGGCGACAAAAGAGGTTGGATCGCATGCTGCGCGATGATGAGATCAAGCTCCGCAAAAAACAGAGAACCGCCCATATTGCCTTTAGACAACCCAGCCGGTCTGGCGATCTTGTTTTGAGGACCAGCGATCTGGTCGTGGGTTTTCGAGAGGATGATCAGGCGTTATTCGATGTTCCAGATATCACCCTCAGGCGCGGGGAATGCGTGGCGCTGATTGGCCCCAATGGCTCGGGTAAGACGACCCTGCTCAAGACCCTTCTAGAAGAAGTGGAACCATTTACGGGAGAGGTCCAACTTGGCGCAAGTCTCCAGTTAGGATATTTTGAACAGGCGCAGGGAGGACTGCAGCCGGAGAGGACAGCTCTTGAAGAGGTGATGTCCGCATCTTCAGATATCACAACTTCAAAGGCGCGCAGCTTACTGGGCGGATTTTTATTCTCCGGCGGTGATGTGAAGAAAACCATGGCGGTGCTTTCTGGGGGAGAGCGCGGACGCGTGGCGCTGCTTAAGCTCATCGTGCAAGGAGCGAATTTCTTGTTACTAGACGAGCCCACCAATCATCTCGATATTCCCTCGCAGGAAGCGCTCCAAGAAGCGATCCACTCCTTCCCGGGGACGATCCTGCTTGTCTCCCATGATCGTTATCTGGTCCAGGCGCTGGCCAGTCAGGTATGGGTTATTTCAACGGATGAGCGTTCCTTGAGAGTATTTCCCTATGGATACCAGAGCTATTTAGATGCCCGCGAGCAGGAACGATTCAAAGAATCTGATAGGGAGCAAACCTCCACACCAACCCAATGGAAATCGAAGAAGCGATCTCCTAAGCCGCCTGATGTTGCCGCCATTGAAACGCGCATTGCTGCCATCGAAACCGATATGGCACAGGTTTCCTTATCCCTGGAACACGCAGGGACCGACATGAATGAGCTTGTGATGCTGGGCGAGAAATACGCCTCGCTTGAAGCAGCATTAGAGGCGGAGATGCAGTTCTGGGAGCAAGCCGCTCGTGGGCAAGAACCAACGTGATATAATCCGCCGGTTCGATGAAATGTTTTCTTATCAAAGCCAGATAGCGCAAATAGCCTAGAGAAAAATGTCAGAAAATAAGCACACTAACTCGAGCAGAAAATCGTTCCCGGCCTGGATGATAAAAATCCTAGCAGGCACTTTTCTCGTTGGGGCGTTACTATCCGCTTACCTCGTCTATGTTCTTGTGCGTGATTTGTCCGCCTCTTGGTCCGGGGTGGGATTACCTTCTTTCGGAGTTCCGAAGACGCAGCCTGTAGACGATGCGGCGACGCCCACCATTCCGGTTTTGGAGACGCTTCCTGACCCGTGGAGCGGTAATGAACGGGTTACCGTTCTCCTGATGGGGATTGACCAGCGTGACTGGGAGAGCGGAGAAGGCGCACCGCGCACAGACTCGATGATGTTGGCGACGCTCGATCCGGTTTCCAAGACGGCGGGCATGCTTTCCATCCCCCGCGATCTGTGGGTTGATATCCCAGGTTACGGCCACGGTAGAATCAACACCGCATATGTCTTGGGTGAGCAAGATCGCCTGCCGGGAGGTGGACCCGAGTTAGCGATCAAGACCGTCGAGAAGTTCATGGGTGTACCCATTCATTACTATATGCAGCTCGATTTTGGGGCGTTTGAACGCATGGTGGATGAAATCGGCGGTGTGGAGATTGACGTCCCCGAGGCAATTGAAGTCGATCCGATTTTGACTCCAAACATAACTCTCGAGCCGGGGAAACAAACGCTCTCTGGTGAGGTCGCATTGGCTTATGCTAGAGCTAGACATACCGATGGCGGCGATTTTGACCGCTCTGCTCGCCAACAGCAGGTTGCTTTGGCTATCCTGTCGCAGATTCTGCGCTTGGACATGATCCCAACACTTGTGGCCAGGGCTCCGGCACTCTACCAGGAACTGGCTTCCGGCATTCATACGAATCTGGCGCTAGACCAGATGATTTCGCTAGGATTAATGGCCGTTCAGATCAATCCTGGAGACATCGGCCTTGCGGTGATCGGTCCACCGGAGATGGTGACTTTTGAACGGGTTATCTATGGTGGAGAAGCGGCGGATGTCCTGAAACCCGTTCCGGATAAAATTCGCATGCTGCGCGATGAGATTTTCGCTGCGACGGGAGCCATTGGTCCATCGGTTGACACAGGAGATCCGCAAGCTGCCGCAGAGGATGAATTTGCACGCGTGATTGTCTTGAACGGCGCAGGTCAGGAGGGGCTGGCCGGGCAGTTTGCAGATGCTTTGCGCGATCTGGGGTTCAACGTCACGGAGATTGCGAATGCCGATCGCATGGATTACCCGACGACACGCATCATAGATTACACTGGAAATCCCTATACGACCCAATACCTAGTTAACCTAATGGATTTGACCCAAAGCCAGGTTCTCTTCCAGACTCTTCCAGATGGTGAGGTCGATGTTGC
>DAOWMX010000341.1 GCA_030642885.1 Anaerolineales bacterium
ATTATTCCAAGCTTGGTAGTTGAATCCAGGCTCAATTATTATCGCCTAACTCAAAAGAATACATCATCTGCTTTTCGGGGACACCACCGAGGTTCGAATAGAGCTGATGCGCAGGGATATTCGATTAGTCAGCAAGAACCCACGCCTCCCTGCACCCAAGCTCCCGGCCACATTGGAAAAGCAACTTAAGGAGAGTATCTGCAATTCCCTTGCGTCGATACGCTTTTACCACAGCGACTTCGTTTAACCATAGCTCGTCTGGCTTATCCGGATGAATGTACCTGACCGCAGAGGCGAAAGTCCCTGTCCTTGAGGGAAAGGCGCCGGGGTTCCCTCCATTCCTTTTTCGCCTGGCAGCCTCATCATACAACCCCGTTCCGCTCGAGCGAATCATTATACTACCAGGCCCTTCATGTACCTCGGGACACCTCAGCAGCGATGCCACAACACCGACAACACATCTGGACCTCAGCGGCTGCGTTTTGGGCGCTAATCGTCAGCACCACAAGTTCACACTCGATGGTATATTCCAAAGAGTCAAATCCGATGACACCAAGCGCTCACTTTGGGTATAAAATTGAGCCCTGGATAACAAACATTCATCAGGCACACCGCGCGGGCTTGAGGGATGAAAAGGCATGATTTCAACGGAGGCACAACGTGATTGAACTTCGCATGATCCGCGAGAATACCGAGGATGTGAAAAATGCCATCCGCAGCTTGCAGGCGGAAGCGCCGATCGATGAGATCATTGCGCTGGACGAGAAGCGCCGCCAGAATCTGCAGGAGCTCGAAGATCTGCGCCACGAGCGCAACGTCACCTCCAAGGAGATAGGGCGGATGAAAGACGCCGCCCCGCGCGAAGAACTCATCGAAAAAATGGGCGCTGTGAACGAGCGTGTTAAAACGCTCGAGTCTGAACTGCGGGAAGTAGAAGCGGATCTCGAACGGTCGATGTACCTGGTGCCCAATTTGCCGCATGAGAGCGTCCCCATTGGGGTAGATGAGAGTGAAAATATCGTCGTCAGGCAGGAGGGAGAGCCAAAAACGGAGAAACAGTTCGGGTTTGAACCGCTACCGCATTGGGATTTGGGACCAAATTTAGGGATCATCGATTTCGAGCGCGGCGCAAAGCTCTCCGGCAGCCGGTTTTATGTCCTCTTTGGTCTTGGGGCACGTCTCGAACGCGCTCTGATCCAGTGGATGCTGGATTTTCACACAGAGAAGCATGGCTATATCGAGGTTTACACGCCAGCCATCGTGCGCGAGGCGTGTATGTGGGGTGCAGGCCAACTCCCGAAATTCAAAGAGAATATCTACCACGATGTGGAAGACGATTTGTGGCTGGTCGGCACCGCCGAGATTCCATTGACCAATCTGCATCGAGACGAGATTCTCGAAGCCGAACAGCTGCCGAGGAAATATGTGGCCCACACTCCCTGCTTTCGCAGGGAGAAGTTCTCCGCCGGTCGGGATGTGCGCGGGATTAAGCGCGTCCATCAGTTTAACAAAGTCGAAATGTATCATTTCGCCACACCTGAGACCTCCTACGATGAACTTGAGGCGTTGGTCAAGAATGCAGAGGATATTTGCCGGGCGCTGGAGATCCCCCACCGGGTGATCGAGATGGTGACGGGCGACCTTGGTTTTACGGCAGCTAAAAAATATGATGTGGAGATGTGGGCTCCAGGCTGCGGGGAATGGCTCGAGGTCAGCTCATGCAGCAACTGTGAAACCTTCCAGGCCAGGCGGTCGAATATCCGCTACCGGCCGGAGCCGGATGGGAAACCGGTACACTTGCATACGCTTAATGGATCGGGTCTTGCCTTGCCGCGCACGGTGATCGCCATTCTTGAAAATTACCAGCAGCAGGATGGAAGCGTGGTAATACC
>DAOWMX010000133.1 GCA_030642885.1 Anaerolineales bacterium
CATTAATCATCGTCAGGTAATAAACACCGAGGACCATGTCTTTTGTGGGACCGACAACCGGTTCACCATCTGCGGGTTTAAGAAGGTTGACCGAGGAAAGCATCAACTCTCGAGCTTCAGTCACAGCTCGTTGAGATAAAGGTAGGTGAACAGACATCTGGTCACCGTCGAAGTCCGCGTTGAATGCAGCACAGACAAGTGGGTGCAAATGGATTGCCTTCCCCTCAACGAGAACCGGCTCAAAAGCTTGAATACCAAGTCTATGGAGCGTTGGCGCCCGGTTGAGAAGAACGGGGCGATCCTTAATAACTTCCTCTAAGACACCCCAAACCTCAGGACGTTCTCGTTCGACGATGCGCTTAGCGCCCTTCACATTCGCGGCGAAGTCATAAGCTACCAGCTTGGATATCACAAAGGGTCGATAAAGTTCGAGAGCCATTGTTTTTGGTAAGCCACACTGAAATAGCTTGAGATCCGGCCCGATCACAATGACTGAGCGGCCTGAATAATCTACACGTTTACCGAGCAGATTGCGGCGGAAGCGACCTTTCTTTCCCTTTAGCATATCGCTCAGGGACTTCAATTCTCGCCGGCCTCGACGTGACAGTGCTTTGCCGCGTTGTGAATTATCGATCAGAGAGTCAACCGCTTCTTGAAGCATCCGCTTCTCATTGCGGACGATCACATCTGGAGCGCCCAGCTCAACAAGACGTTTTAGGCGATTATTTCGGTTAATCACCCTTCGGTAGAGGTCGTTGAGATCTGAAGTTGCAAACCGACCACCATCCAACTGAACCATGGGTCGAAGATCTGGAGGAATGACAGGTAATATCGTCATTATCATCCACTCGGGTTTATTACCAGATCGCCGAAAGGCTTCGACAACCTTGAGGCGCTTGGTGGCTTTCTTCTTGCGCTGCTTGCTTCGCGTGGTACGCACTTCCGTCCACAAGTCTTCAGCAAGTTGAGGTAAATCAATGTGCTGGAGGATCTCAAAGAAAGATTCCGCACCCATATCCGCCCGGAAGACCTGTCCCCACTTCGACTTCAGTTCTCGGTAACGCGTTTCACCCAGGAAAAGCATCTGATGGATGCTGAGCAATTCCTCGCGATCATCCTCTAGCTGCTTGATAGACTCGACACCTTCGTCAAGGATGACGTCTTCAATTTGAGAGAGCGCAAGATCTGTGTCTGCCTTTACCGTTTCTACATCCATCTTGAGGGCTGCGAGTTTTTGATCGCGCTGTTCCTTCAAAGCCGATTCAACCTTATCCAGATGAGATCTCACCGCCTTTTGGACCTTCTTAAGGTGGTCCTTGTTGATCTCATCCCCTTTCTCGGCAATAGCAACATCAAGAGCTTGAAAGTGAATGGGACTGCGGATGGTTTTCCCTTGCTTGTCAGACAGACTGCTCTCCAGACGCTGTCCCTCACGCATTATTGGGGCAATTTGATCCGCGACCTCTTCATCATAGGCAGCCTGTATCGCTTTCTTTGTATCGCTGAGTTCTGCAAGTCTTTCTTTCTTTCCGGCTCTGATTTCTGCCCGGCGTTGTTTAAGCGTTTCCTTCTCTTCTTTCGCCCGTCGACCAAGCTCGTCCTCGATACGCTTTAACGCCTTACTCCTTGCATCTTCGTCGACATAAGTGACGACGTACTGAGCGAAGTACAAAACGCGGTCAAGATTGCGCCGGGAGATGTCCAAGAGTATTCCAAGGTAGGATGGAACCCGTCGCGTATACCAAACGTGTGCTACTGGGGCAGCAAGATTAATATGCCCCATCCGTTCTCGGCGCACAGACGAGCGAGTAACTTCAACATTACACTTCTCACAAGTAATCCCTTTGAAGCGGATGTTCTTGTACTTTCCGCAATAGCACTGCCAATCCTTCTGCGGTCCAAATATCGCCTCGCAGAAAAGGCCGTCTTTCTCCGGTCGTAGTCTGCGGTAGTTAATAGTTTCCGGCTTTAATACCTCACCATGTGACCAATTACGAATGGTCTCCGGTGACGCCAGACTGATTCTGAGCGCTCGAAATCCCTTAGAATCCACCAAATCTACTCCCTCGCGCGTGGCGATGGTTGAGCTGTGTCGGCGATCTTATTCGAACATTCGTGCTACTGTGAGTACGAACGAAAACAAGCGCATGAGGCGTCTTTTAACCTCAAGCGCTTCTTGCGCCGACCAACAAATCGGTTATCACGACGATTACGAGTGGAATTATATCGGATAACCTATGTGTGTCAAGAGAAATCTAGTTGAATGTATGATCACCCTCCCGTTTCGGGTTCGGGTGTATTTTTCTGGCCAGGGAACTCTCCATTCCATCGTTTGGGAAATAATTCTAATGCTCGCTGCGCAGCCTTCACGATATGGGGGTCACGGTCGAATCTCAATTTCTGAAGCGCAATCTGAGCTTCTGCTGTATGCCACTCAACCAGTTTCAATAAAGCGACCATTCGTGAGCGGTTATTATCAACTTGCTCGGATTCGCCTCCCTCCTGGACGTAACCCACCCGAGGTTGCTCAACGATCTCTATCAACACCGGGACTGTTGCCGGGTGCGGGATCTGCGTCAATTGTTGGACAGCGGCATGTGCCTGCTCCAAGTCTGCTAGACGCAACGCACGGAATCGGAGTAGCTGGACAGTCGTGAGTATAGCTAACTCGCGCACAAGCGGATCAGGATCATCCATCGCTGCGACAATCTCAGCCATGCTGTCCTCATCTTGAGCCATACCCGCGCGGTTGGCGAAGGCGATTGCTTCCTTCATCCGAATCGCCGAGTCGCTTACACGCAGGTCATACTCAGTTCTCGCACGCTCAAGCAAGCGGCTGACAGGCGTTTGTTGAGTTAATATTGGTTGCTCGTCTGGAAAGCCTCGCTCATCAGGTGGTGTATCCATCAGGGTTAATGCATTTTGGACAGCCGGGGTTACCAGCTCTTCATTTAACTCAAGCAAGTCATTTAAGTAAGCTCTTAGGCTGGTCGTTCCAGACTGTTGAGCCACTTCGCGTGCACGCCTTCGCCAGAGGTTCACCTCCTCAGCTATCTGCTGCTGTTCATCCCGGAGGGCTTGCTGTTGCTCACGAATCGTTTTCTTCTCCTCTTCATCAGCTTCCGCTATCTCCCGCCCAAGATCATCCAACTGCTCGCTCAGTTGGATGAATTCGTGCTGAACAGCACTGGCTTTGCGCTCCAATGCAACATTCACATGTCGCAGCCCAATTCCTATGGTCAGGGAATGCCTCCATCCTAGCTACTTCAAGGGGCAGATAACACTTGCCTGCGACTTAATGTTGGCTAACATTACGTCGCACTCGCTCTTGATGATAGAGCCTTAGAACCCATCAAGAGGTGCTTCAAAGAAAACGAACACACTAGTCAGTATAGATAAGGACCTAGAAGGCGTCAACCAGTTCCCAAGTTCTACTTCTCCCACCTAATGTTGACAACGTTTCGGGTAAACATGACCCAGAGAGACATTGACCAATAGCAGATACGCTTTTAGAATGCATCAGGTAATTAATTAGAAAGCACGGGAGGAGTATTGCATGGCGAAAATCGCTGACATCGAAGGCATTGGGCCAAAGTTCGCAAAGAAACTACAATCGGTAGGAGTTCGATCTACAGGTCGGCTCCTCCAGATTGGTGCCGATAAACGAGGGCGAAAGGATCTGGCTCAGGAGACTGGAATCTCGGAGAAGCTTGTCCTTGAGTGGGTAAATCTCGCTGACCTTATGCGTGTAAAAGGGATTGGAGAGGAGTATAGCGACCTTCTTGAAGAAGCCGGTGTGGATACAGTGAAAGAACTCCGCAACCGTGTGCCAGAGAACCTTTTCGTTACACTCGTTGAGATTAATGAGAAGAAAGCCCTCGTTCGCAGGCTTCCTTCACCTAAGCAAGTAAAATCCTGGGTCACCCAAGCAAAAAAACTCCCTCCCGTCGTGAAATACTAACTGCACTAATGGGCTTGCTGTCGAGGAAATCCGATCATTTTTCTCACTGAATATCACAACGAGATGAATCCGGGACTTTAAACAAATCCTGATGTAGCTGCGTTAATCGGTTCCCCAGTAATCGCCCCCCTGGACCAGCTTTAACACTAGTCGCCTGTGATCATGACATCATACGCGTTCTTCGATGGGAAAAAGTCATGAGTGCCGGCATCGACAAAATTCCCAACAGGGAGCTAAGCGAGATGCGAGCAACTTTCCTCGCTGAGGACGGAAGAGAAATTCCATCCGTTTCCGAAGACGAAATGCGAGAAGTCGATCGAATTGCTGTCCAGGATTTCAACCTTGGCATTCTCCAAATGATGGAAAACGCGGGCAGAAACCTGGCTTCCCATATTATTGACATCTTCGTTGGGACGACAGGAAAAATCACCATCCTCGCTGGATCTGGCGGAAATGGTGGTGGTGGCCTCTGCTGCGCCCGACACCTTCATAATCGAGGTTTCAGCATCCAACTCCTTATGACGAGGCCTGCGGAGACCTTGGAAGGAGCGGCGGGAGCGCAGTTCGCGATCCTCTCGTCAGCTGGGCTTATCGCTGCAGGATTAGAAGATTCAGAAAAGTTGATCTCCGAAGCAACCGTTGTTGTCGACGCATTGATCGGCTACAGCCTCCAAGGCGCGCCGCGCGGCAACACCGCATTGCTAATCGAAGCATGTAACCGATGGGCAAAGAACGTAGTCGCACTCGACATCCCCTCTGGTGTTGATGCAACGACAGGTGATAGCCCGGGCGTATCGATACGAGCAGACAGAACGGTCACACTGGCGTTACCCAAACGCGGCCTTGATCCTTCCACGTACGACCTCTTCCTGACAGACATTGGTATTCCACCAGAAGTCTACCTTCCACTTGGGATCACTCTTGGCCCAATCTTCGACGAACACTTCTTTGTGAAACTCATAACCCGAGAAGACAGCTAGCATATTCATCACTGTTGAGTTGATTACGCGCAAACCAAGCATCCTGTATAATCGATGTCGTGAGTGAAAAAGAGGATCGAATAGTGTCCCCTGACAATCAGAGGGATGACCAAAACGAAGTCCCTATCCGACCGCGCTACTTGCACGAAATGATCGGTCAAGACCGGGTTAAGCAAAACCTCTCAATTCTGATCGAGGCGGCAAAGGGCCGTAACGAGGCGCTTGATCATGTCCTCTTCTACGGGCCTCCGGGTCTGGGCAAGACGACGCTTGCTCATATCCTCTGCGTAGAGATGGAGGTCAACTTGAAGATTACCTCCGGTCCAGCGATTGAACGAGCCGGAGATCTCGCCGCAATCCTCACCAACCTGCAAGCGGGGGACATCCTCTTCATCGATGAGATCCACCGCCTGGGGCGCGCAGTCGAAGAGATCCTTTACCCTGCGATGGAAGATTTCGCACTCGATCTGACCATTGGCAAGGGACCCAGTGCACGTTCAATTCGCCTGAAGCTTCCCCGTTTTACAACCGTGGGAGCCACAACTCGCCTTGCGCTTTTAACCGCCCCACTTCGAGCCCGCTTTGGAGCCATTCACCGGTTGGATTTCTATGACGAGGAATCAATGGTGGGGATCGTACGCAGAGCTTCTGAAGTGTTCCACGTAAGTATGGACGAACCAGGGATAAAAGAAATCGCCTGCCGTGCACGAGGGACCCCACGTGTTGCTCTGCGTTTGCTTCGCCGGGTTCGCGACTTCGCTGAAGTTCGCGCCGATGGTCGAATTACTCAAGAAATCGCCAGGCAAGCTTTGGCCCTGATGGAAATCGACGACCTCGGCTTGGACGATTCGGACCGCCGAGTTCTGGACACAATTATTCGGAAGTTCAATGGCGGACCCGTAGGTCTGCAAACGATATCTGCATCAATCAGCGAAGAGCCAGACACGATTATGGATGTCGTTGAGCCCTATCTGCTCCAGCTCGGATTTATCGACCGGACCCCGCAGGGTCGCGTTGCCACGCCAAAAGCATACGAGCATCTCGGATTGCCGTATCAAGGCTCATCGCAGACACGTCTTCCGGAACTATGAGTCGCGCCGAAGGATAATGGATCTCTCTACCGTCGCACGTTGGGTTATTCTCGCTGGATTCGTAATTATCATCCTCGGCATCGGCTTGTGGCTGGCAGGTCGTTTCGATCTCCCGCTTGGCCGTCTTCCAGGGGATATTCACATCGAAAGAGCTGGATTCTCATGCTTCATCCCTCTGGCAACCTCAATCATCCTGAGCCTGCTGCTTACATTAGCGCTCAATATCTTGCTTCGTTTCCTTAACCGGTAACCCGTGCGAACAACGGATTTCGATTACTTCCTGCCTGAAGAGTGCATTGCCCAGAGGCCCGCGAAACCACGGGATAGCTCTCGCTTACTCGTGTTTAATCGAGATGATGATCATGTGGAACATCGGATTTTCCACCAGCTTCCCGACTATCTCAAC
>DAOWMX010000325.1 GCA_030642885.1 Anaerolineales bacterium
CTACAAACTTGTCCACAACGAACGCTTGCCCAGCCTTTAGCTCAGTCTTAATTTCCTGTCCCGCCATTCCTGGGCAATCCCGCCCGATAACCTGAACAGGTGCACCCGCAGTTGCAATTGTTGAGACCATGGCCAACTGTTTCTTTTTGCCACGGATTATTGCCAGAAGCACTGTTGAAACTTCATCCGCTTTCTCCTTTTCCAGGCGCCACTGCAGACGGCCTTCATTCTCCACCTGGGCGTTGAGAACGGTTCGAATTTCCACGTTTGCAGATCTACCAACTGGCCGGATTCGGACACGCGAGACCAGCACATGCGGATCGGCGAGGCTCGGGAAGCGAGCATAATAGAACTCGATAGCCCCACTCTCATCTTGAGGTGTCCACCGGAGCCGCCGGTGAAGAATCCCTGTGCGCAGATCGAGATGTCGGGCATAGTCTGTCACTTGACCCTGGTCCATCGAGAAACGCTGGCCATCCACGAAGATTTCACAAGCGGCCCAATCGGGGGCATTGACCAATTCCGTGAAAACGACAGGGGCATCTCCCCACATGCCGTGCACGAGCGTCGCCTGTGTATCCTCCGGAAACCTCTCTTCGAAAGTACCGCGTGAGCCCAGAAACCCGTTGCCTTGTGTAAGCACTGTCTCGAATTGATTTTGATGATTAGGTTCGAACCTGGCTTCGCTTACTCTCCAGGTTGTTGCGTACGTCAAATCAGCCATACTAACGCCATCAAGATCTGGGAGAATCAATTCGGCACTACCCACCCGCTCGGGTGATCCCAAGCCGATGGCAACCATACCTGCGGCATGTGCTGCTTGAATCCCCGCGGCCGCATCTTCAATGACAATGCAACGAGCAGGAGGGGTATCTAAGAGGTTGGCGGCGTGAAGGAATAAATCTGGCTCTGGTTTTTGGTGTTGTACGGAGCCGCCATCAACGCAGGCGTCGAGCAATTTACGAATCCCTAATCTTGCGATCACGTCCGGTGCGTTCCGGCTTGCGGAGGCGATCGCCACTTTGAAGCCCTCGTCGCGAAGCTCGGTTAGCAGAGAGATTGCGCCCGGGAGCAGATCGCTTGGCGACAAGCTTGAGATCATCTCTTGGTAGTACTCGTTCTTTCGAGTCATCCATTCCTGGGTTTGGTCATCAGATATCTTGCGATCACCCAATAGACGTTGAAGAGATTCTCTCCTTGAAACCCCGCGAAGCTTCTCGTTGTCTTTTCTGGTGAACGGGATGCCCTCTTCGTCGGCAAGGCGCTTCCATGCGCGAAAGTGATACTCAGCGGTGTCGGTGATAACTCCATCTAAGTCAAAGATGATGGCATCGATGTATCTTTTCAAGATTTCATCCTCAATCAGGCAGGTAGCCCAAACTTGACTCGCGGATGATGAGCTCGGGTGGAAGCAAAATATGGTTTTCAACCAGGGTTTCGCCCTCGAGAATTGCGATAAACATTTCAACGACCATCTCGCCGACTTCCCAAGTCGGCTGACGAACTGAACTCAACGGTGGTGAGAGGTAGCGGACAAGCGGTGCGTCATCAAATCCCACGATGGAAATATCAGGACCAATATGCAAACCGGCTTCGCTTGCGGCGTTCATCGCGCCGATAGCCATCGAATCGTTCAATGCCAGGATTGCTGTCGGACGTTGATCGCGTGGAGATTGAAGCCAACGGCGGGTTGCCTCTCGGCCAAACTCGAAGCGGCTTTCGCCGCGAGCAATCCAATTCTCAAGTGGTGTAATTTCAGCGGCTTCCATTGCCTGTAGATAACCAGCTAGACGATCGGTTCCAATTCGGGAATCTTCGGGCCAGGCAAGGATAGCGATCCTGTGGTGACCTTGCTCAAGCAAGTGCTCGGTCGCCAAAGCCAGGCCAAGTGAACCATCGACATCAATATAAGGAAAATCCCAGTCGGGGTTCGAGCGGCCAAATGCAACGAAGGGAATTTTCCTGTCGATTAAGTAGGACACGCGCGGATCGTCGTATTCCACGGATGAGATGATGAAGCCATCGACGCGCCGTGTGTCAAAGAGCATCCCATAAGCATCTGTATGATGCTCTTGGTTTTCGAAAAATGGGAAGGAGAGCAGGTAGTAATCACGACTTTCTGCTGCATAGAGCATGCTCTGCAGAAGCTGATTGAGGATGGGGTTAGGTTGGTCAGCGGGAAAATTGGACCAGGAATAGCCGATGGTTCTGGTACGCTGCGATCGTAAGCTGCGGGCGATGTGGTGAGGTTGATAGCCAAGTTCGTCAATGGCTTGCCGGATTCGCTTCTCGGTCGCTTCCGACATACCCCCATGTCCGTTGATGACTTTGGATACCGTCTGGTAACTGACATCAGCACGCGCTGCGACTTCCTTGAGCGTGACTCTTTTGGACATTAATCTCCCTGCAA
>DAOWMX010000072.1 GCA_030642885.1 Anaerolineales bacterium
ATTTCCAACCGAAGAAGAAGCCCGTGAAACGCTCCACACCTTAATTGAACAAGTTGCAGCCCACACGAAAATCACAGTTCATACTCTGGCACAGCTCGTCGATGTCAGTGGATACGTGGGAGATTTCCGGATCAAGATCCGCCAGGATTCTCGCGGTGTGACCGACGAGACCGCTGATGCCGCGATCGCTGCTTGTGAGCAGGAAGTTGCGGATGACTACAACTATGGACTCACAAAGCGGAAGGTCATCTATCGGGCTTACCCCGGGTGCTATCCATCCACCCCGGCAGTGGATTGGGCTAACTGTCCCAACGGAAAACTAAAGCTCAAAGTCGATGGACAGAACCTCACTCTGGAGAATGAACCTAAAATCTTCGAACTAAAAGTCGGGGCATTTGTTATGGCCACAGGCTTTAATCCCTACGCCCCGCGAGAAGGGGAATATGGATACGGAGAAATTCCCGAGGTGATCACCCTGGCCCAGCTAATCCGCCTCCTGACCCTTGTTGAAGATGGCCAGGAACTGGAATGGAACGGACGCACCATCCGCGATGTTGCCCTCATTCACTGCGTGGGCAGCAGGCAAATCGACGGAGTCAACGAACCTCAAGAGGATGGTCAGGTCAACCCTTACTGTTCCCGCGTTTGTTGTACTGCGTCACTGCACATGCTGAACATATTGCATGAGCGCTTCCCCAATATCAACCTGTTTGACATCTATCAAGACATACGTACATACGGTCGAGGTCACGAAACATATTATTCTGAAGCCTTAGAGAATATGGTCCGTTTCGTGCGCGTCACTGGCAACAGTCTCCCAGAAGTCGCATCTGCTCCTCCGGACGATACGCATCCTGTTTTGGTGAAAGCCATAGATTACCTCACTCAGGGTTTAGAACTTGAAATACCAGTGGATCTTGTCGTCCTGGCGGGGGGCGTCATGCCCAGGCAGATCGACGATCTGATCAAGATGCTTAAGATATCGCCAGGCACCGACCGGTTCTTGCTGGAGGTGCACCCGAAATTACGCCCAGTTGAAACCGCAGTTCCCGGCGTCGTCCTTGCCGGCACTGCGCAAGGTCCAATGAACATCCAGGAGAGCTGCGCCTCTGCCGCCGCCGCCGCATCGAAAGTTGTCATCCTGCTCGGACAAGGCCTGGTCGAATTAGAGCCCTTTGTCGCTTGGGTCAATCCAGAACTTTGTACCGGCAGCGGAGAATGCGTGGAAGTCTGCTCCTATGAAGACGCCATCGCTCTCGAGACCTTCACTGACAACGGGAAACAAGTTACGAAGGCCATCGTCACGCCTGCCAACTGTGTAGGCTGTGGCGCGTGCGTCAGCGCTTGCCCGAATCAAGCCGTTGATGTCCAGGGTTGGACATTGAAACAATACGAGTCGATGGTCGACGCCATCGTGGCCGATTTGCCAGAAATAGAGGTCGTAGCATGAGCGATAAGGAAAAAGCCAAGGAACGCATAGAAATCCTCAAACGAGTGCGCGAGGAGCGTAAAGAGTCAGTCGAGAGGACCCAGGCTTACTTGAAAGAGCAGCAGGCGATCCGCAAGCAACTTCGCCAGGCGATGAAAGGCGGACCGAAAACTATTCCCGAAATCGCCGAGGCAGCCCAATTGCCATCCAGTAAGGTCCTCTGGCACGTGATGTCCATGAAGAAGTATGACCTGGTCCGCGAGATGGGTATGGAAGCCGAGTATTACCAGTATCAGCTTGCTAAGGAAGTTGACAAATGAGCTATCGAGTTGACACAAATTTACTAAAGGAACTGAAGGAATATGGTGACGTCAATATCGAGGCGTGCTTCAACTGCGGAAACTGCACAGCCATATGTCCCTTGACGGATGATAGTCATCCCTTCCCGCGCAATATGATCCGGCTCGTCCAGATGGGCTTGAAGGATCGTTTGCTGCAAAGCGTAGATCCCTGGCTTTGCTACTATTGTGGTGAGTGTAGTGAAACTTGCCCCAAGAAGGCTGAACCAGCGGAAGCGATGATGTCTATCCGCCGCTGGATGATCGCCGAGTATGATCAATCCGGTCACGGAGCGAAGTTCTACAAGTCTGAAAGTGCTGTATTGAAAGCGAGTCTTCTTTACGCTCTGATTCCACTTGTGCTTCTGCTGATTTACCATGTCGTAACAGGTTTTACAAACATCGTAACCGACCGCGTTGCGGTGAATACGTTCGCCCCTGTCCTTTGGGTCTGGGCAATTGTCTTAATCGACTTCGCCCTGCTAGGAAAACGCTTGATAACGAATGCTCTCCACATGTTTCGGCTCGTCATGAGTCCAAACGAGTCGGCGGAGAAAATCCCGCTAGCAGTTTATATTCAAGAGCTGAAGACACTTGTGATCCATACACTTACCCAAAAACGTTGGCTGGATTGCGGTGAAGACCACAAACGCTGGTTTAAGCATCTGCTGTTGATCTCGGGCTACGGCATCATGCTCGTACTGGTCGTGGGTTTGCTCTTCTGGTTCCAAACCGACAACATATACCCACTCTACCATCCGCTGCGTTGGCTGGGCTACTATGCAACAGTAGTGCTGCTGATCTTCTCAGGAGAGGCGATCGTTTCCCGCTTTCGAAAGCGCGAGGAGATCCACCGCTTCTCTCAGCCGAGCGATTGGCTCTTCCCGGTATTCCTCTTCGTAGGAACCTTGACGGGAATCCTGGTGCATATCTTCCGCTATGCAGGATGGCCCTTGCCCACCTACATCATATACACCATCCACGTCATGATCATGATCGCCATGCTCGATACCGAGGTTGGGATTGGCAAATGGACCCACTTTATCTATCGACCCTTTGCAGTCTACCTCGACGCGGTTAAGGCCAGAGCCTTAGAACAGCAATCCGTCCCTGATCTCGCTTCCGCAGGAGCGGACTGAAATCCCACTATTAATCGACACTAAGGAGAGAAAATCGTGAGCGATGAAGCAATGGGAAAGACGATCATCATGTGCAACCACGACGATGCCAACAGCATGCTGGCGGCGCTCGTCATGGGAGCTGCCTCCGCAGCAACCGGTGAGCAGGTTCTGATGTTCTTTCAACCTGGAGCCGCAAAAGTTCTTGTTAAAGGCGAATTGGAGAAATTTCAGGGCTTGAAGGGTCAACCCGATCCCATCATGCTTTACGAATCCATCGAAATTCTCGACGGCCGGATCATCCTCTGTGAGCTCGGGCTGCCGATTCACGACATCAAAGAAGAAGACCTGCGCGAGGGAGTAGAGATCATGATGGCCTCGAGCTTCCTGTTTGACGCTGAAGGTGCAGGCTTGGTTTTCTCGTACTAGCCAACAAAGACCCGCTGGAGGTCTTCCACTAGGAATTGGATTTCACTAACGGCGGCAATTGCGAATCATCCACAAATTTTAATACTAAGGAGCACATCTAATGACTGAAGAAATCAAGGCGACAAAAACACTCGACGTCTGCGGCGAGATCTGCCCCTATCCCGACGTCAAATCCATGGCTACATTAAAAAAGATGGAGAAAGGAGAAGTGCTTGAGATACTGCTCGATTATCCACTATCCGTGGAGCGTCTTCCCCGCAACGCGGCGAAGTGGGGGCACAAAGTACTGACAGTAGAGCAGCTGGAAGGTCCAAATCACCGCATCATGATCGAGGCATTCGGCCTGAAATAACTTGCGATCTGTAACAAAACAGATCCCAAGATCTATCGAAATCATCATATCGAGGAGAAAATCATGACAGGTCCAATTCTGACCGGGTTACTTGTCGGGCTGGCCTTTGGTTTTGCACTGCAGCGAGGCCGCTTCTGCATGAACTCTGCTTTTCGAGATATCGTCACCATGAAGGATTACACCCTGCTAAAAACAGTAGGCCTGGCACTGCTTGTCAGCATGCTCGGCTTCGGCATTATGGCTATGACGAACATCATCACGCCCAATCCGAAACCGATCCTCTGGGGCGGAAACATCATCGGCAGTTTCATTTTCGGCATCGGCATGGTACTCGCCGGCGGCTGTGCAAGCGGCATCACCTACCGCGTTGGTGAAGGAATGGTCGGGGCGATGACTGCCGTACTCGGCTTAACCCTGACTGCTATCGTCACCGCGATGGGCTTCCTAAAACCAGTTAAGACTGCATTGCAGGCTGTAAAAGTCCCCGCAGAAGGCGCCAGCATCACAGTTGCCAGCATCCTGAATTTGCCGTATGCAACGGTCGCCATCGGCGGCGCGATTATCCTGGGACTCATCTGGTGGTTTTTCGCCCGCAAAAACAAGGGCGGCGAAGTTTTCGATGCTCATAAAGATGCATCCCTGAAGGATAAGATATTTAAGTATGGCTGGCCGTGGGTTGCGACGGGGGTTGCCATAGGTTTAATCTCGATCGTCGCTTTCCCGCTTTCCGCTGCTGCTGGTCGCAACTACCCGCTCGGCATCACCTCCGGCTGGATTAAAATCGGACAGATGGTCATGCCCTCCGTACCGTTTGCGGATTCCCTAAAATGGGATATGTGGCTGATCGTGGGCACCGTTGTGGGCGCTGCTATCGCCGCGCTCATCGCCAAGGAATTTAAACTGCGCGTGCCGCCAGGGCGTATGCTTGTTCAAACCTTTATCGGCGGCTCCCTGATGGGCTTCGGCGCAGTCTGCTCGACGGGCTGCAACATCGGGCACATCTTGAGCGGTGTCCCCCAACTTTCCATCGGGTCGATGATCGCCGGCATTTCCATCGTGCTCGGCTCGTGGCTAGCAGCCTGGTTCATGTTCGTCCGGCCTATGGCTAAGGAATAGAAAAGAAGACCAAGTTAAATAATTCTAGAAGTTTTTGGGCGAGGAGGATTAGAAATGAGCAATGAGAATGGACCGATGGTCATCGTCTGCAACAGCGATACAACGGGCGTCATGCCGACCTTTATATTCGGCGCTTCAGGTGTGGGAATTGGTGAAGACGTCATCATCTTCTTCTGCCCTGCTGCTGCGAATGTGCTTCTGAAGGGTGAGTTGGAGAAGTTTCAGGGCAAGAAAGGCCTCCCGGATCCAGTCGATCTCTTCAACACAATCTTGGACGAGGGCGGCAGGATTATCTTGTGTGAACTGGCTCTCGAAGCCAAGGACATCAAGGTAGAGGACATTCGCGACGAAAGGATCGAGATCTTGAAGGCTCCGCCTTTCCTGCTCGATGCTCAAGGCGCAGGATTAACCTTCACCTTCTAGAACCGCATGTTTCTCGCTCGATCGCATCCGTGATCGAGGAGAGTACGACGAAACAAACGTCGGTCGACGTAGAACGGTTTCATCATCACAAAACCGTTTATGTCGACCGATGTTCACTTTAATAACGCTTGATGGATTGCGAATTTTTACTTAGCCTCGAGCAAGGATGTGACTTTCTGGACCAGATCGTCAGGGTCGATCGGCTTATCGATAAATTCACTCACCGGGAGGTAATCTTCCGTAGGGCCAAAGCGCATTGGGGTTGTGCTATGGATCGCGGTGAGTATCAAGATTGGGATTTCTCTGAATGCGTAATACTCCGATGTGGGGTCCTGGCTCTTAAGCTTGAGCGTAACCTGAAACCCTTCCGTAGTTGAATCCATCATTACATCTAAGATGATCAAGTTTGGACGCTGAGTCCTGACTCTCGCCAGACATTCCGTCCCATTCTTTGCCTCGATCACCTCGTGACCCTCCGCCTCCAGGCACAGGCGTGTGGACATCACGACATCCGGATCATCATCCACGACTAATATTTTTGCCATGATTTACATCCCTTTCTAATCAAATAGGTTCAATCAGATGCATTTCACGTTTATCATATGCGCGGAGCAGGAAATGCACGGATCGTAGGCGCGCACTAACATTTCAAGCGACATCGTCATCTCTTCTTGCGTACAATCGAGCTGCTGTGGGACCAAGGTGCGCATATCCGCCTCGATATTGGCCAGATTCTGTGCAGTTGGGATGACGCAGTTCGCAGCGCTCACGAGGCCGTCCTGGATCTCGTAGTGGTGATAGAGCGTCCCGCGCGGCGCTTCACACGCGCCCACACCCTCACCAGAAGAACGGAGGGCAGGCGCCGGATCCTCAGACACAATGCCTTGATCAAGGATCTGCTGGATAAGGTCGATTGCCCCCTCTGTGCAATGAACGATTTCTACGACCTGAGCTACCGAGATCATATAGGGATTGACGCAATCCGGTGTAAGCCCGAGCGCAGTAGCCGCAGCCTGAGCTTTAGGATGCAGCTTGTCGTTGTTTAATTTATAGCGTGCAAGAGCACCAACCATAAAGGATTGGCGTTGATGGCGGGCGTGCTTCGCGGTGGAGTGATCGACCATGTGTTCATTCGTTATGGATCGATACTCCTCTAAGGGCCACAAACCGCCCTCCGTGCTCGTAATCTCCCCATCAATGAAACAATACTCCCCCTCTTCATGTAGAGCGATGAACTCTGTCTCACGTTCAAACGCTGGTAGTTGACAACTCTGGATCAGCTCTACCGTATCATCCAGGTCCGTACGCATCGCCTCCAATCGTTCGCAAAGGGATTCGAGCGCCTCCGCGGATGGGAAGTGAGTAAATCCGCCGACCGTCATAGTGATGGGATGCGTGTGCCGCCCTCCGATCACTCCACAGAGATCTCCCGCAACCTTCTTCATGCGCAGCGCTCGTTCTACGACAAGAATATCGGTTTTTGCTAGAGAAATCACACTCTCCACCCCCAGGAGATCCGGCGCGACCAGCATGCAAACATGAAGGATATGACTATCCAGTATTTCGCCGAACAAATTGAGTTTTCGAAGTCGCTTCGTCTGTTCGCTTGGCTCAACCCCAAGCGCTTTTTCGACCGCCCTCAAAGACGTCGTCGCATGGGTAACAGCGCATATTCCGCAAATGCGAGAAGTAAGGTGCGACGCTTGATCGTAGGGTTGCCCAAGCAGCATAGCCTCGAAAAAACGTGGCGCCTCAACAATCTCCAAATCGCACTTCACGAGCTTTCCTTTGCGGACATCGACGACGATATTGCCATGCCCCTCTACACGAGTGATATGGTGTACGTCGACCTGCAAGGTTTGTGACATCTCTGCTCCTTCAAGCTTCCATATCGCTTGCCGCGATCTGGTTGGTCAAGAAAAGGCCCATCTTGGCTCGTATGCTCATTTCGTCGAGACCATTCTCAGAGAGCACTTCTCGAAGAGAAGCCATATTCGGATTTGGAATCAGCCCCCGGCACCCTTCGCAGCCAACGCCAAAGCTGGGGCAAATCGCCCCACACCCCGCTCGTGTAATCGGACCAAGACATGTTTTCCCATACAAAAATACACAACCCGTTTCCCTCAATTTGCACTCCACACACACCGGGTAATCGGGAATGTCAGGAGAATTTCCCTGTAGCAGGCTTTTTACAGCTCTAACAAATTCTTCGCGATCAATCGGGCAGCCCGGTATGAAGGCGTCAACCTGGATGAAATCGCTGATCGGCAGCGCCGAGGAAGACTCATAGACTTCTGCCTTCTCTCCATACACATAACTTTTTACCTCTTCAAGACGATGGGCGTTACGAACCGCATTCACACCGCCCAAGTGTGCACAGGCACCGAGGGCGACAACGATTTGCGCCTGATCGCGAATCGCTTGCAGCCTGACCTCGTCGCTCGGACGCGTGTAGGACCCTTCGATGAAGGCAACCTGATAATCCTCATTTATCTCACTCATCGCCTCTCGGAATTGAACGATCTCGACTGCGTTTAATAATTCCGTATGCGTTTGGAGTGAGTCAAGAACGGTAAGCTGACAGCCCTCACATCCTGCGAAATCGAAGAAGGCGATTTTCGGTTTGGTCGATGACATTAGAGTGCCTCCTCAATGTGCCGTATCTCGGCGTAGGAGAAAGCGGGACCATCCTGGCAAACGTAGATATTATCCATCTGGCAATGTCCACACTTACCAACGCCGCATTTCATGCGACGCTCCAGGCTGAGCCAGATATTCCCTTCGGGTATGCCCATGCCCAACAGTTCCATTAAAATAAAGCGGTACATCACCGGCGGACCACAAGTGATCGCCACGGTGTTTCGCGGGGAAACCTGAATATCAGAGAACAGGGTTGTGATCACACCCACATTCCCCTTCCATTTCTTATCCGCTTGGTCGACTGTGAGGTGAAGCTCCACATCCTCGCGAGTCGCCCATTCATGCAGTTCATCCTGAAAGAGCATTTCCTTGGGCTGACGGGCGCCATAGAGAATAATGATCCGACCATAATTACCTCGATCGTCCAAAACCTCATTGATGACGGAGCGTAGCGGTGCCAGGCCCAGCCCGCCCGGCGCAAAGAGAATATCCTTCCCCCGAAAACGTTCGATTGGAAAGCCACGGCCGAAGGGCCCCCGAATGCCAACAAGGTCACCGGGACTGAGTGCGTGCAATGCGTTGGTGAGCGCGCCAACCCGGCGCACACAGATCTCGAAGGAGTTATTACTCTGACACGGAGAAGATGAAATGCTAATCGGAGCCTCCCCAACACCCAGGACCGAAACCTGCACGAACTGACCGGCTTTATGATCCAGAGACACCGGGTGAGGCAGTTCAATCTTAAAAACCTTCTCCAAATCAGTCATTGGAGTGATCCCCAGGATGGAGAGCATGATGGGTTGATAAATTGAGGGCGCCTCTAGAGTCATCTGCCTGTCAGTGTTCATGCCAGGGCCTCCTCCTTAGTTGCTGGAGACGGAACCCGCCGGCGATGGAGTTCGTTGAACGTATCCACCGGTGAGATATGGACGAGACACGCCTGAGCACACCGCCCACAGCCGACGCAGCCCACAACACCGTATTGATCGGTCAGATATTTCCCCTTGCGAAAGAACCGATGGCGCTGCCTAGCTGCGCGAGTTTCGCGGAAATTATGCCCTCCAGCGACAACAGCAAAGCGATCGAGTTGGCAAGAATCCCACACTCGAAAACGACCACCAGAGTGCAAACTGAATTCAACCTCGTCCCTCACATCGAAACAATAGCAAGTC
>DAOWMX010000251.1 GCA_030642885.1 Anaerolineales bacterium
ATATTTACTCTATGCCCCGTTTTTGTGTATTTAACTGCGGATTTCGAGGTGGGTTATACGCTCGAATTCACCTTCCAGTCGTACTGCATGTAGCGGACCCGGAACTCTCCGCTTTCGAGGATGTTTCGTACTTCCTGGTCAATAACATGGCGTTGGATCAACTCAAAGACAGCGGGCAAGCCACCGAAGTCGGCGAGATACCATTGGAAGATCTTTGAAAGCTGGAGCGTATTCGACTCTGCTAGATAGTCTACCCCACCCCCGTTAATAAAAGCGGCCGCGGCCTGATCGAGCTGACGGTCCAGGTGTTCGTGATCGTAAAACGCGATTGGAGGACAGGAACGGGCGCCGCAAACAAGACTGAAATGGATTCGCGGATCAAGGTGATCCACCATCAAGGATAGGCGGGGGTCGTTTGCAGCGAATGTGCGCATATGCACAACAGGGTTTGGGCGGTTCCGCCGCAGGAGGCCGTGCTCGATCTCGTCGGCGGAGAACCGCATTCCGCCCACATTATAGGCTGCCTGGCGGAAGATCCCCGGTCGATTCATAATGGAACCCTGAATGTCGAAGTGAACAACCGCGTCGATGATTAGCGCGTTGTAGAGATTTATCCAGAAAGCCATCAGGGCAGGGCCATGGCCAAGTTCGCTTGTTCCGTACGTCGAGAGCTGGCGGGTGATCTCGCGGAACCGAGCGTAGGTATCGCTCGCGCGCAACCAGCGGTAGTCGACCAGCCCCGTATCCGGATTGACGGCATCAGCCAGTAAGAATTTGCTTGCCTTCATCATTTCCCCGGCAGGATTCTCATATTTATCAATGGGGGTTCCGGCGTTGAGAATCTCTCCGGGGTTTACGCGCAGGAAGAAATCGAGTGCGCGGTTGCCTCCACGGATAAGTGTGTTTGAAAGAGTAATAGTTTCGAATCCCATGTGATGTGTATCTTCAAGTTGTTTATAGTCGATGTTGTGGTTCCTCCCTTTGACGTGCCGTCTGACAGGAAACTTTCGTGCACGGGTTAGCCAGGAAAAGGTGCCTTTTCTAAGGGAGCGCCCCGCGCCAGTTGAAAAAACTGATAAAGGAGCTTAAGAAGAACACAATTGTCTTTCGTGGATATCGAATTAAACTCACGCGGTGCCCCGCGAATTATCAACAAGCAATGTCCAAGAAAAGCGGGTAGAATCTATGGTAGGATACCGCCGCCTGCAGAACAGATGGCGGTGAGGGAAACATGCCTGAGCCTGAGAAAATCACGATCATCGAAGGACCACCACCGACTTTTGAACTCGTCAGTGATACCTGGCTGTTCGGTTTGACTGAGGGTCCAATCCCCTCGAGAGTGGCGTTCTGCCGTGTAAGCGCCGCGAACGGACCAACGCTGGTAGAGCGTTGCTACCGCGCTTGGCGGCAGAGACAATCAATATTCCTCGAGTTTCGCTCACAGGATGGTCTCACCCAGGAAGCTCCTATCGTAGCCGTACGTTGGTTAGAGACACCGGAAGGGCATATACTCATGCTCTGGATTCGTTTGCAGGAAGATGCAATCGAAATTGAATTCGGTTTCGGTTTTGGTGACATCGACGATGATATGGATGAATTGGACGATGATTTAGATTTTGGCCTTTCTCTATAAGAAAGATGACCGGCCGCTCCAGCGCCCGGTTTTTCCTTAAAGTCACATTTCACAGCGTTGTTCCAAGGAATTGCACAAAAGGAGAGAGCTCATGACGACGATGGGTGTCTACGCTGAGCAGGACGGTGACGTGCAGACGATTAAGCTGGATCGACCAAAGGTGAACGCCTTCGACCTACCCATGGTTGATGCGTTATTGGCAGCATTAGCTACTGCCGAGAAAGATGATTCTATTCGCTGTGTGGTTCTTACGGGCTCCGGGAGATTCTTCAGCGCCGGTCAAGACATCCGCGATATCCAGGATGCGGGGGAGAATATCCCTTATCGAGATCACCTGGAGCGCACCTATAACCAGGTGGTTCGTAAGTTACGAGCAATCGAAAAGCCAATTATTGGGGCGATCAATGGGCCCGCTGCCGGAGCAGGTCTCGGTATTGCCCTGGCGACGGACATTCGCTGGGCGTCAGAAAGCGCAAGTTTTTCCTTCGGTTTTACGCGGATCGGACTTGCGGCCGACTCGGGAACTTCGATCTTTCTGCCAATGATCCTCGGACTTTCGATGGCAAGTGAATTTGCGTTTGATGGCCGGACTCTCGCCGCGGAGGAAGCATATAGGCACGGCTTGGTCAGTCGAGTCTTTCCCGATTCAGAGCTCCGACAAGAGGTCCACGAATATGCCACAAAACTCGCCGCGGGACCGACGAGGGCAATAGGTCTCACAAAGCGGGCCTTCAATCGAACCGCGTTAAAGTCCCTCGATGAAGCGTTAACGTATGAAGCCACCTTGCAGGAGATCGCAGGTCAGACAGCGGACCACAAGGAGGGGGTGGCGGCCTTTCTTGAGAAACGTCCCCCGTCTTTCAGCGGAGCATGAGAGGAAATTTTTGAGAATCGAGAGGACCATCATTTACCCGAATAGAATCCTATCAGGGATCAGAAATATCAATAAGCCGCCAAATTAAGATACTTAGGATTTGTGGAAGCTACTGTGTATGGATGGCCATTCGCCGCCCATGACCAGCAGAACAGGGGGAGCGCTAGCCAAAAGACTTTGTAGCCGTGGGCGCAGGGGTCGTTGGAAACCGTGAATCGGAGCGGCCCAGCCCGTAGAAAATATCGACCCCATTCGTCAGGCGTGCGCTGAAAGTGAAACTCGTGTTATCTACATTGATTGGATCGACTCCCCAGTTTCGAAGAGCTGCGATGATTACGCCATCCTTGTCGACAAAGAGCTCGGGTGTGAGAATCGGATTGTCGCCCCAATGCATCCCGAAAGGTTCCCAGGTGTTATCTATTAAGTTCCAGAGATAGAGCTCGACAGTTAAGGGATGCGTGGGCTCAGAGCTGAGCATGTGAAATGTCAACGTCGCAACGGATTGAATTTCCAACGCGTCTTTTGGTTCAAATCGGAAGACGCTGAAGGAGTCGGGGAATAGGGTCAGGAAGCCTGTGCCATCGTTAAGGATCACCGGTTGAGCAGCGGAGATCAAAGGAAACTCGGACGGTGTTGGCGGAATCGGTGTCGGTGAGCCGACCGGCTTGGGGGTGTGGGTCGTGGTCGGTGTGGGCGTTGCCGGAGGAGGTGTTATTGAGGGGGTGGGGGTCCATGTGGGAATGCTGGAGAGGGAGACGCCTTCGGTGGTCGCAGTCGCAGTGATGGGTGGGACTGGGGTTTTTGTAGATACGCTGGGACCAGAAAAGTTGAGTAGCTGACCAAGAAGTCCTGATGTGTCGAGGAAGACATACCCAGCCCCACCGATGAAAACCAAAAAGACAGCAAAGGCAAGAATAACCAGGATGGCAGTTTGACGCGATGTTCTCGCGCTTCTCGGACGTGCAGTTTTCTTTTTAGGAGGCGATTGAGGGCGCCTGCGGGAGGCAGCGCTGGTTTGAGCAGCAGGTTTCTTTGGAGCAATCGCCGCCCGGGATGTTGACTGCTGCGAACTCTCGGCGGTTCCTTGCAGCAAGTCTTTCGCCCCCCTGTGCCGGGGGTTGATCTTAAGGATTTTCTGAGCACAGAACTCGCGCTGCCGGGGATCATCAACGCTTTGCGCAAGCCACCACCAAGCCTCTTCGGAATCCGGCATTTCGAGTATGACCTTGCTG
>DAOWMX010000163.1 GCA_030642885.1 Anaerolineales bacterium
CTGGGCATCCTCGTCTTGAAACTCATGGGCCTATTCCTCTTAGGCTCAGTGACAACGGGCTTAATGTTCTATTTCATGGTTTGGTCCGGTCAGCATGTCCTCAAAACGCTGCGCGAACAGGTCTTCGCGCAGATCAACCGTCTTTCAGTGAGTTACCATGTCGAGCATGAGGCCGGGGATACGATGAGCCGTGTGACTAACGATGCTGACACAATCCAGCAAGGTATGACCTTCGCTCTGATTCAAGTCACGAGCGGCTTGATGCTGCTCGTATGGGTAAGCTATAACATGCTCACCAGCAGCGTCCCCTACGCCCTTGTGGCGATGGCGATGATCCCCGCCATGGCCATCGCGACATCGTGGTTCTCCGCGCAGGCACGCAAAGCTTACCGCCGCACTCGAGTGGAGATGGGATCTGTGAACGCAGAATTGCAGGAGAGCATCGCCGGTGTGCGCGAAGCGCAGGCTTTCAGCCGTGAGGACGAGAATATCAAATCGTTCAGCGAAACTAACGCCGCTTACCGCGATGCTAACATCCGCGCTGTCGCATATACATCCGCTCTGGCGCCGATGCTTGAAGCGTTTGGGTACATCGCCTTGATGCTCGTCACCGTTGTCGGCGGATGGGCGATCCTCAACGGCTCAGATTTCTTCGGCACAACCATCTCACTTGGCTTGATGATCACCTTTGTTGCTTACGTCCAACGTTTCAATCAACCTGTACAACAGATCGCCGTGCTCTGGACCAACATTCAGAGCGGGATTGCCGGCGGGGAACGTATCTTCGACCTGCTGGACATCGAACAAGATATCAAAGATGCCCCCGACGCGATCGAGTTGCCGGAGATACAAGGAAAGATTGAGCTGGATGATGTCTGGTCGGAGTACGTCGCCGAAGAACCGGTTCTGAAAGGTGTTAGTTTGCTCGCAGAGCCAGGTCAGACCATCGCCATCGTCGGGCCCACTGGCGCAGGCAAGACAACGATCGCTAATTTGATCCCCCGCTTCTACGATGTCACTCACGGGGCTGTGAAGATCGACGATATCGATGTGCGTAAAGCGACAAAATCCAGCCTTCGCCGCCAGATCGCCGTCGTTCTGCAGGACAGCTTCCTGTTCGGCAGCAGCGTCATGGAGAACATCCGCTTCGGTCGACCGGAGGCTACGGACGAGGAGGTCATCGCTGCTGCTAAACTCGCCCATGCCCATGCGTTCATCGAGCGCATGCCTCAGGGATATGAGACCGAGCTCGGGGAGCGGGGAACCGGCTTGAGCCTTGGGCAACGCCAATTGATGGCTATCGCTCGTGCAGCTCTTGCGGACCCGCGCATCTTGATTCTTGACGAGGCAACCTCTAGCGTGGACACTCGCACAGAGCGTCTGATCCAGGGAGCGCTCGAAGTGCTGCTGGCAGGGCGGACGAGCATCGTCATCGCCCACCGCTTGAGCACAATCCGCAATGCCGATCAAGTGCTGGTCATCCTTGAAGGAGAGATTATCGAGCGTGGTACGCACGATTCGTTGATGGCAGCAAAAGGGTTTTATTACGACCTCTACATGAGCCAATTCCGCCGGCAAGCGCCGGGAGGGGATGGCAAACAGCCGGGGCTAACGCCCTCCCCTGATCCCGCAGGGGATTAGCAGGTTTTGAATGAAGTGTGATTGTTTGTAAGGACATCGCAATTACTTAGGACTCTTGCGACATTGTCATTCTGAGAAGCCCTTCGACAGGCTCCCCACTTCCTTCGGTCGGGGACTTCGCCCCACAAACTACGTGGGACTTCGCAGGATGAACTCCGCGACGAAGAATCTCGTTCTTGGTAGGAAGATCAATTCAGTTCATAGAACGAGATTCTTCTCTCCCGGAACCTGTCCTGAGCGGAGCCGAAGGAGTCGCTCAGAATGACATATCGAAGCAGTTTCCGCGTTTCTACATTTTCTCTTAACGCGTCGGGGCCGACCCATGTGTCAGCCCGCTCCTTGAGTCTTCCTGCTCGAACCTGCACAGATGACCCGTCAAGCAGAAAATGAATACACCTCCGGATTGACACAATTAGGAAGGTTTTCGCCCGTAAGACCGGCGATCAGATTCTCTGCGGCCATCGTCGCCATCTTGGTGCGCGCCTGCTTGCTCGCACTGGCGATATGAGGGGTTATGATGATGTTCTCGAGTTCCAATAAGGGGTCATCTGCGTGGATGGGCTCCGATTCGGTTACGTCGATTGCAGCATAGGCGATCTTCCCCTTATGAAGCGCTGAATAAAGCGCGACCGGATCCACGATAGGTCCGCGCGCGGTGTTGATCAGAATCCCTGAGGGCTTCATCAAATCAAATTGCTTCTCTCCGAAAAGATGGTGCGTGTCATCCGACAGCACAGTGTGAATACTGACGAAGTCGGACTCCCGCAGCAAGCTCTCAAATGTTATGAATTCGACACCCATCTTCTCCTCGAGGTCAGGGCGCCTTTGGATGTCATGGTAGATGATTCGCATCTGGAAACCCTGTGCGCGCTCAACTACAGCCTGACCGATACGGCCCAACCCCACGATTCCCAATGTTGCGCCGGCGATATCTGGTCCCAGCAGCAATGTCGGTCCCCAGGTTTTCCAATGGCCAGCGCGAGTAAACTTATCCGCTTCCACAACACGTCGAGCGGCAGCCATAAGTAAAACCCAGGCGAAGTCTGCCGTAGCGTCCGTTAAGACCCCCGGTGTATTTCCTATGGGAATTCCGCGTTCGGTCGCTGCTGGGATATCGATATTATCGTAGCCAACGGCCATCTGGCTGATTACTTTAAGTGCCCCACCTGCAGCATAGATAAGGCCGTAGTCAATAGGATCGGTTAACAGGCAAAGCAGTCCGTCTTTGCTGGCGACCTTCTCTACTAAAACATCGTATGGCGGCGGCAGCTCTCCTTGCCACACCTCCGCTTCAGTCGCACTTCTAACCATCTCCAACCCCTCGTCGGGAATGATTCGGGTCACGAATACTCGTGGTTTGGACATAACATACCCTTCTGCGTTGCTCTTTCACACGCGGCGTATGCAGATAAAAGTCTAAGAACCCTCCTAAGAAAAGATGATTTCAAGCTGAGCGCTGCCAAACCCCTCACGCAGTCGGACATGACAGTCGCTCAGATTTCGTCTGAGGTAACGCTAGCCGACAGTGATGGTCTCCTCCAGAATGTGAATACCCCTCTTTTTAATCTCCTCCAGAAAGCGATCAAATACTTCACCTTCGAAGCAGTCCTCCGGAGGCACGATGCCCTTCGCCGTGATCAAGCCGCGCCCAATGAACGCCGCACCGATTGCAGCCGAAAAGCCCGTGACACGCGCCATCGACGAAAAACCCATCTGGGTGTCAGCCTCATCCCACATATAGCTGTGAATCTCAGTTGCCTTGCCGTCCTTGATGCCAGCAACTGTGTTCCACATTACGCAGACATCGGTATCCTCTTCCAACGGTTGGAGGCGAGGTCCGATCAAGGCCAGTAAGAATTCCCGTGGGACAATCGCTGTACCCGCGAAATCCACAGGTTCAATATCCAGTAAGCCGCACTCCTTGAGTGTCTGAATACCCTCCCAATGCCCGGGCCATCTCACGGTCTTCTCTGTAAATTCCTTGAGCTCCGGATGAGAGTAGATGAAACTGGGCATGCCGGGCGTGACAGCACATTCCAGCGCTTCATCGACACCAAACTGTTGAAATTGGAAGCGCTCTAGCTCGCTGGCTGCATCCACCTCTACTACCTCGCCGTCCTTGATCACATTCAATTTCACCATGTACTCTCGCAATACGTGGTCGAACGCCCAGGTGATCATGTAGCGCAGAGGGTGTCGGGCAGCGGCTTGCTTAGAGGGGATGCCACCGACGCGGGCGACGACTTCCTCCGCTTTATCCAGTTTGCGAATTGCTTCCCCGGCCATGATGTTGCTGATCCCAGGCGCGAACCCGATTCCGTCCAAGAATGTGACCCCGTTCTGGACAGCCGTCTCGTGCAGGAAGTCGCCGTATTCATTCAGCGTCATCCCTTCGGGCAATTCCAACCCCTCAATTTCGTAAGCATCGGGCCTGCGATGGTACTCCTCGAGTATGTCGACGAAGTGCAACCCGTGTTTAACAGCTGTGTCGACCACCCTGTAGCTCGTTTTTCGATCCGGAAGGGTACTAACTCCCACATCGTATTGAGCCATCAAATCTGCAGTGGCACCAACATCATGAATATCGAGGGGGTGAATTTTTACCTTCGGATTTCCGATCCAATCGCGAGTGCGCACCAATGTCTCCTCCCGACGCCCAACGAGCCCAACTGTCTCGACGTCATCCTGTTGGACGAGATCCCACGCTACTGCCGTTCCCATTTTTCCGGATCCGCCAAAAATTAAAACCTTCATAGAATTCTCTCCTTTTTGCTTATGCGCATGCTACACCTTGGGTGTGTGGCATTAATTGTGAGGGACCTCACAAATTTACCTCATAATGGTTCCTTCTGCCACACCGTATACGCTCTCATGGATGTTGTCGTTAGCATCACATTTAAGAATCTCGGCGATGCATCTACTACCTCACCCTAGAAAATCTACCTTCTAGCGGGGTTACCAGCATAGCGTGGCGCTGGATACCCCTATCAAAAAGGTCTAAAGAGAATTCAAGACTTGACTTCGGTAGAACCTGGACATTGTCATACGATCTCCAATAAGAATTCGGACATAAACAAGGAATGAACCCCTGTGCTTAACCTTATACCGGAAACACCCAATCTGACCACTATGGTGCTTCACCTTCTGATTAGAATTCTCTAGACGGGGAGGGAACTCTAAACGAGATGGATAGAATGTACAGAAGTCTCTAGAGATACGGTTATAATAGCCAAAGGTCGTACTGCCCATCAATAACAAGAAAAGGAGAACCATCATGACAGAAGGTGCCAAGAAACTTTATCGTTCCAATGACCAGCGTATGCTAGCCGGAGTTTGCGGTGGCTTAGGGGAGTATTTCAACATTGATCCAACGATCGTACGGTTACTTTTTGTCGCGTTTGCATTGGTCGCTGGGGGTGGTCTGCTGCTATACCTCATTTTATGGCTCCTCATCCCGCAGGCACCGACTGCTGAAGTACCTGAGGAACCAGCCGAAGAGTAAGACATCTTTAAACCCGGTCTACCTCCAATAAAGAAGATAGATGTTGGGCGCTCAACAATGCACCCTTGTGCCCAATTGTCTTTTAGCTTTTCCTGCGGACTAAATGGTTTCGTTCAGGGGTGGGAGCATCAACAGGACGGCGGACGGCAGCGTTGCCAACGGCGTTTATTGGGTCGATGGTGGGAAGATCCGGATCGAACTAGGCGTCATGACACGGCGCACTGCGGGGATGAACCACTGATCGATGAGTTAA